>JADGOD010000022.1 GCA_017883125.1 Acidimicrobiales bacterium | reverse complement strand
CCTCCACCTCGGGGTCTCGGACCGCGACGTCTACCTCCACCCCCTCCCGCTGTTCCACGTCAACGGCTGGGGGATGCCCTTCTCGATCACCGGGATGGGTGGCCAGCACATCGTCCTGCGCAAGGTCGACGGCACCGAGATCCTCCGGCGGATCGAGGCTCACAAGGTCACGCTCCTCTGCGGCGCTCCGGCGGTGCTCAACGCCATCCTCGAGGCGGCGGCCGACTGGGACGGCCCGATCCCGGGTCGTGACCAGGTCCGCGTCGTCGTCGCCGGCGCACCGCCGCCGACCACCACGGTCGAGCGCATCGAGACTGAGCTCGGGTGGGAGCTCATCCAGATCTACGGGCTGACCGAGACCTCCCCGGTCCTGACCATCAACCGGCGCCGTGCCGAGTGGGACGAGCTCGACTCCCACGAGAGGGCCCGGCTGCTCGGGAGGGCCGGCGCGCCCTCGCTCGGCACCCAGCTGTCGCTCACCGCCGACGGCGAGGTGCTGGCCCGATCCAACACCGTGCTCACGTCGTACTGGAACCACCCCGCGGCCACAGCCGAGGCGCTCGAGGACGGCTGGTTCCACACCGGCGACGGCGGGACCATCGATGGATCCGGATACCTGACGATCACGGACCGCAAGAAGGACGTCATCATCACCGGCGGGGAGAACGTCTCGTCGATCGAGGTCGAGGACGCCCTGCTCCACCACCCCCACATTCGAGAGGTGGCCGTCATCGGGATCCCCGACGAGAGGTGGGGTGAGCTGGTCACCGCCCTGATCGTCTCGGACGGGACGGCCCTCGATACCGAGGAGGTCACCGCCTTCGCCCGGACGCACCTGGCGGGGTACAAGATCCCCCGGCGCATCGAGTTCCGCGACGAGCTGGCCCGGACGGCCACTGGCAAGCTCCAGAAGGCCAAGCTCCGCGGGCCTTTCTGGGAGGGCATCGAGCGCGGGATCAACTGAGCGGCGCCTATGGGGCTTGTTGGACGAACCGGTGGCGATTAGGTTCGCACTCAGGGAAGAGGAGACCGATCCGTGCGAGTGGTTATCGATTCAGAGAAGTGCCAGGGCCACGGACGGTGCTTCGCCCTGGCTCCCGAGCTCTTCGAGAGCGACGACCTCGGGCAGGGCCTCGTGATCGGCGACGGCCAGGTCGCTCCGGGTCAGGCGCAAGCGGCGCACCTCGCCGAGCAGAACTGCCCGGAGTACGCGATCTCCCTGGTGGAGTGAGGCCTCGCTGATGTCGAACCCGCCGGTCGAGGACTTCGCCACGGATTTCGATCACACCGATCCGAGGTGGGTGGCGGACCCCTACCCGATCTGGGACGACCTCCGCGAGCGCTGCCCGGTGGCCCACACGAACCGCTACGGCGGAGCGTGGCTGCCCACCCGGCACGCCGATGTGACGGCCATCGCCCACGACACGGACCACTTCACCTCGAGGACGGTCGTGGTGGGCAACGGCCGGCCCACCGAGGAGGCGCCGCCGGCGCCGATCGGGGTGGCGCCGCCGATCACCTCGGACCCGCCCTTCCACTCCCACGCCCGCCGCCTGCTCCAGCCGGTCTTCGCCCCCGCCCGGGTCGACGCCCTCGAGCCCTACGTCCGCGAGCTGTGCGGGAGGCTCCTCGACCCGTTCGTCGGCTCGTCGTCGATCGACGCCTCCCTGGACTTCGCCGAGCACATCCCGGTGGCGGTCATCTCCAAGATGCTCGGGTTCCCCGAGGAGGACGGAGAGATCTTCCGAGGGTTCGTCCACGAGATCCTCGAGGCCGTCGACCTCCCCCAGGAGGAGCGCTTCGAGCGGTTCGCTCCCATCGAGGAGTACTTCGTGGCGCGCATCGAGGAGCACCAGGCCGATCCGCAGGACGATCTGACGACCTTCCTGCTCAACGCCGAGATCGGCGGCCAGCCTCTGGCCCCCGAGCACGTCTTCGGATCGATGGTGCTGCTCATCGTGGCGGGGATCGACACGACGTGGTCAGCGCTCGGGGCGTCGATCTGGCACCTTGCCCAGCACCCCGAGGACCTCGAGCGCCTCATCGCCGAGCCCACGCTGCTGCCGGTGGCCATCGAGGAGTTCCTCAGGGCCTACGCCCCGGTGACGATGGCCCGCCTGGTGATCGAGGACCTCGACTTCGAGGGATGCCCGATGCGCAAGGACGACTGGGTGCTGCTCTCGTTCCCGGCAGCCAACCGGGATCCCGAGGTCTTCGAGGACGCCGACAAGGTCATCATCGATCGGGCCGTCAACCGGCACGCCGCCTTCGGGCTCGGGATCCACCGCTGCCTGGGGAGCAACCTGGCTCGGATGGAGCTCCGGGTGGCGCTCGAGGAGTGGCTGGCCCGCTTCGGCTCGTTCACCCTGAGCAACCCTGAGGCCGTCGAGTGGTCCCAGGGCCAGGTCCGCGGTCCACGGGTGCTCCCGATCACCCTGGGTTGAGGAGCTCTGGTCCCGGTGCACCTCACGACGTTCGTCGATGATCACGGGACCGGGCCGGCCGTCCTGCTCCTTCATGGGCAACCCGGCACCCACAAGGACATGGATCCGATCGCCCGCCTGCTGGAAGGCCGCGCCCGGGTGCTCAACGCGGACCGGCCGGGCTATGGACAGACGCTGGGCGTCGCCCAGTCGCTCGTCGCACAGGCTGAGGGGTTCGCCGAGCTGCTCGAGCACCGCAAGGCGGCTCCGGCGGTAATCGTGGCGCACAGCTTCGCCGGCGGCATCGCCCTCCTCCTCGCCGCCAACCATCCCGAGCTGGTCTCGGGCCTCGTCCTCGTGACGCCGATCGGTGGGGCGGGTTCGATCACCGCAGGCGACTGGGTGCTGGCCGCACCGGCGGTCGGAACGCTGGCGTCGGCGATCACGCTGGCCGGCTTCGGCCTGGTGGCCCCCCAGGTGGCGAAGTGGCTGGGCACGTCGGCGCTCTCGGCCAACGTGCCCGAAGCCCCGACCGGTCTCCCGCTCATCGAGTTCCGGTCGTTCGTCGCCGAGCAGCGGTTCCTGATGGGCGATGCGAACCTGGTGGACCGCGCCATCGAGAAGGTGCGCTGCCCGGTGGTGGTCGTGATCGGTGGGCGCGACATCATCATCCCGCCGGCGGCCGGGCGCGACCTGGCTGCACGTCTCAGCGATGCCGAGCTCGTCGAGCTGGCCGAGCTCGGGCACTTCATCCCCCGGGATGCCCCCGAGGTCGTCGCCGAAGCCGTCGTGAACCTGCTGGGTGCCCCGTCGACGTCCGAGCGGGGCTAGGCCACGAGGCATCCCCCGAGGTCGGGACCGCCGACCACCGGCTCGTCGCGACCTGTCCGCGCCGCGGATCTGCCGAGGTGGGCGATGGTGCGGCCCCCTGGCATCCCGATAACGTCTCTCTCCATGGGACAGATCGGCACCCCTCGCATCGATGTACCGGTCGCCGCTGTCCGGGCTCGGGCCAAGAGGGTCGTCCCCCTTCTGTCGGTGGGCGTGATCGCGCTTCTCCTGAGCGCCTGCTACCCATCGG
>JADGOD010000157.1 GCA_017883125.1 Acidimicrobiales bacterium | reverse complement strand
GCTCGAGCCGGATCCGCTCCACGGATCTCCTGGCTCGCTCGATCGCTGGCCTCGACCACGTGCCCCGCGTCTTCGTCAGCGGATCTGCCATCGGGATCTACGGATCTCGCGGTGACGAGATCCTCACCGAGTCGTCCGCCACCGGGTCAGGCTTCCTCGCCGAGGTCTGCCAGCAGTGGGAGGCGGCGGCGGCCCCCGCCACCGAGGCGGGGATCCGCACCGCGCTCATCAGGACCGGAATCGTCCTCACCCCGACCGGAGGCGCACTGGCCAAGCAGCTCCCGCTGTTCCGCCTCGGGGTCGGCGGGAGGCTGTCATCGGGCAGCCAGTGGTTCAGCTGGATCTCCCTCGATGACGAGATCAGCGCCATCTTCAAGATCATCGGGGACCCGGGCCTCATGGGACCCATCAACCTGACCGCCCCGAACCCGGTCACCAACGCCGAGTTCACTGCCGCCCTGGGGCGAGCTCTTCACCGCCCGACGATCCTCCCGGTTCCGAGCGCGGCCCTCAAGGCCGCTCTCGGGGGTGAGCTCGTCGATGAAGCGCTCCTGGCCTCCCAGCGGGTCCTGCCCGTCGCCCTGGAGCGCTCGGGCTTTGCGTTCTCCAGTGCGACCCTCGACGTCGCTCTGGGCAAGATGCTCGTCTAGCACCTCCGAACCGGAACGAGCGGCGCTCCCCCACCAGGGCCGGGCTGTCATCTCCACCGAGGAGGGCATCCTCGGCGTTGGCATTACACTTCCCGAGGCCCTCCACCCAGGGGTCAGCGCCCTCATCTGGGCGCGCCGACCCTGAAGGGAGGAACGTCGATGACTCAACGAGTGAAGCGAGCATCCTCTGGCGTCCTCCTCGCCTTCGCTCTGGTCCTCGGCCTGCTCTCGGTGTCCTCACCTGCGGCGAGCGCAGCGACCACCTCGAGCGTGGTTCGCTGGGCGGAGCCGGTCCAGGCTGCACCGAACTTCATCTTCCCCTTCATGACGCTCGACAACTTCAGCGTCGCCAACATCAACACGTTCCAGTACCTGATGTACCGGCCGCTCTACTGGTTCGGGAGCGGGGGGACCCCCAACCTGAACCCCTCTCTCTCCCTGGCGTCCCCGCCTCGCTACTCCAGCAGCTCGAAGACCGTCACCATCGATCTCAAGGCGGCCAAGTGGTCCAACGGGGAGACCGTCACCTCCCGGGACGTGATGTTCTGGATGAACATGCTCCACGCGGAGAAGGGCTGGTGGGCTGCCTACAGCCCTGGAACGATGCCGGACAACGTCCGGAGCGTCGCCGCACCGAGCTCGTCTCAAGTGGTGTTCACCCTTTCGGCCCCGGTGAACCCCAGCTGGTTCACCTACGACCAGCTCTCGCAGATCACCCCGCTCCCGGTTGCCTGGGACATCGCCTCACTCGGTGCCCCACCCGGCTCAGGAGGATGCTCTCGAGCTGCCTATGGAAGCGCAGACACCCAGTGCGACGCTGTCTTCAGCCTCCTCTCGCGCCAGTCGGGCTTCAACCCCGCGGTGCCGACGATGCCCAACCTCGCACTGGGGACGTACGCCACCAACCCCCTCTGGCAGGTGGTGGACGGGCCGTGGCGGCTCTCGAGCTTCGACACCCTCGGCAACATCGAGTTCACCGCGAACCCGGCCTACTCCGGCCCGGTCAAGCCGACCGTTCACAAGTTCATCGAGGTTCCGTTCTCGTCACAGGCCGATGAGGTCGCGTCGCTGGCCAACGGAAGCGTCGACGTCGGATATCTGCCCCTCGGGGACGTGACCTCGAGGACCACGAACCCGTACGTGCCGTCGAAGAACAACTCGGATCTGGGTGCTTACAACCTGAGGCCGATGTACGCCTGGGAGATCAACTACTTCCCCTACAACTTCAACTCGAGCGGTGCCTACGGCACCGTCGGGAAGATCTTCCACCAGCTCTACTTCCGCCAAGCGCTCCAGAGCCTCGTCAACCAGCCCCGCTACATCAGCGACATCTTCAAGGGCTTCGGTGTCCCGACGTACGGACCAACCCCATCGTCCCCGCCGAGCAGAGCGACGGCTTCGCTGTCGAAGGCGAACCCCTATCCGTACAACGTGACCAAAGCCAAGAGCCTCCTGTCCAGCCACGGATGGAAGGTCGTTCCCAACGGCATCTCCACGTGTCAGAGCCCGGGGACCGGGCCCCACCGATGTGGACCCGGGATCCCGAGGAACGCGCAGCTCACATTCAACCTCGAGTACGCCCCTGAGGTCGCCCTGATGGACCAGCTCATGAACGCCGAGGTGGCCTCATGGGCGCAGGCGGGCATCAAGATCACCCTGACCACCGCATCCTCGAACGTCGTGCTGAGCGACGCCGTGCCGTGCTCCGCCCGCGAGTCGTGTGGCTGGGAGTTGGCGAACTGGGGAGTGGGCTGGCTCTTCGAGCCGAGCGCATACCCCACCGGCGAGTCGATCTTCCTCTCCGGCGCGGGATCGAACTCCGGGAGCTACTCGGACCGCACGAACGATGCCAACATCGCCGCCACCGTCACGACGAGGGCCACGCTGGCGTCGTACGCGCGGTACCTCTCCAGGCAGCTCCCCGTCGTGTACCAACCCAGCCAGGTGACGTCGCTCACCGAGATCAAGAAGACCCTCCGTGGCGTGATGCCACAGAATCCGCTCTTCTCCATCACCCCCGAAGGATGGCGCTTCTAGCCTCGAGGCGGCAAGGCCCGCTCAGGAGCGTGGATCTCCGGTGAGCCACGCGATGTCATCGACGAAGCTCCATGATCGCCGGTGGATCGGGGTCAGCCCGTAGCCCCGCAGCGCCCGACGGTGCACCGGTGAGGGGTATCCGACGTTCGAATCGAGATCGAACGCAGGGAAGCTCGGGGCCATCGAAGCCAGCAGCCCATCTCGCTCCACCTTGGCGAGGACCGACGCGGCGGCCACCGTGGCGCACTTCTGGTCTGCCTTCACCAACGCCGTGACCGCTGGCCGCGATTGGCTGCGTTCGGCGAAGAGGCTCTCGCTCGCGCCGTCAGGGGAGCCGAGCAGATCTACGGGGCCATCAACGATGAGCGCATCGGGTTCGATGGCCAGCACGTTGAGGGCCCGCTGGCCCGCCAGCGCGATCGCTGCGCGCATGCCGAAGGCGTCGCACTCGGCTGGAGAGGCGTGACCGACACCCGAGGCGTGCGCCCACTCCTCGATCAGCGGCACCAACCGCTCTCTGGCTCGCCTCGAGAGGGCCTTGGAGTCACGGACCCCGACAGGGAAGTCCGTCTGGTCGCTCCTGATGACCACCACGCCGACCGAGACCGGTCCTGCCCACGCTCCTCGCCCGACCTCGTCCATGCCGGCCACCAGCGCCGCACCGCCGTCGAAGAGCGCTCGCTCGAGGGAGAGATCGGGGTCGATGGGAGTCACGAGAGAAGGTGGCGCTGAAGCTTGCCGAGAGCGTTCCGGGGAAGCTCGTCGACAGTGATGAACGCACGCGGGATCTTGTAGGTGCTCAGCTCGGTCGCCAGCTCCTCTCGCATCGATGACGGCTCGATGCGCCGGCCTCCTTCGGTCACCACGAAGGCAACGACCTCCTCACCCCACTCATCGGACGGGCGACCCACCACGGCGACGTCGACGATCCCGTGACGACCTCGGATCACGTCTTCGATCTCTGCCGGATAGACGTTGTACCCCCCGGAGATGATCAGATCACGGCTCCGACCGCAGATGACCACGTAGCCGTCCCGGTCGACTCGGACAAGATCGCCGGTCGACATCCAGCCGCTCTCGAGCACCTCGGCCGTCGCCTCGGGCCGGTTCCAGTAGCCGGCGAAGACCGTTGGTCCACTCACCCGCAGCTCTGCCTCACCCCCCATCGGCTCGGGCAGATCGACGGTGACACCTGGCAACGGGAGGCCTACCGTCCCGGAGCGACGCTCCCCGTCCAGCGGGTTCGAGAGCGTCAGGAGCGTCTCGGTCATCCCGTACCGCTCCAGGATGGTCATCCCGGCCTTCGAGCGGATCGTGTCGAAGAGATCGGTCGAGAGCGGAGCCGATCCCGACACGAGAAGGCGGAGCCGACGAAGCCCGTCCAGATCACCGTGCTGGGCCAAGCGGTGCAGCATGGTGGGCACGCAGAAGCTGAGCGTCGAGCCCTTCTGCTCGATCGCTCCGAGGAAGGTCTCGACATCGAAGCGGGGCAGCAGGTCCACGCCGGCCCCCGCGGCAAGGACCGTCATCAGCGCCACCACCAAGCCGTGGACGTGGAACAGCGGCAGCGCCGTGACCAGCCGGTCGTCATCGCCGATGCGCCATGCCTCGATCAAGGAGGAGGCTCCTGCTGCGAGGTTCCCGTGGGTGAGCACCGCCCCCTTGGGAGAGCCGGTGGTCCCAGAGGTGTAGATGATCAACGCCGTCTCGGTCGGGTCCAGGGCGACGGGAGCCAACGGTTCACTGGTCTGTGGGCCCTGGAGCGACTCGGCACCATACGCCGGCACCTCTCCTTGCTCGACCGTTCGCTCCGGCGGAGCGATGAGGAGCACCGGCATCACGTCATCGAGGACCGTGGCGCGCTCTCGCTCGCTCTGTGCAGCGCTGAGCGGGACCAGCACCCCTCCTAGGCGCAGGACCGCCAGGGCGGCGATGACGGCCGACACCGACGAGTCTGACTGCCACGCCACGCGCGCTCCCCGCATGACTCCTCGGTGCGCCAAGGCGCTCATCGCTCGTTGGGTCAGATCGTCGAGCTCCCCCGCAGTGATCCACCCCGCGTCGGGACCTCCGCATCGAAGCACGGCTGCGCCGGCATTCGATCCCCACGCCTCGGCCCACCGCTCTGGGAGGGGTCGTGGGTCGGCTGGAATCCTTGCCCCGGTCTGGATCACCACCGAATGCTACGGCCACATCGGCCATCGAGGCCATAGTCTGAACGCCATGAATCCTCGACGCGTCGCCATCGTTCCCCACACCCACTGGGACAGGGAGTGGTATGCGCCGTTCCAGACCTTCCGGATGGACCTGATCGACATGCTCGACGACCTCCTCGATCTCCTCGAGGACGACCCTTCCTACTCCCGGTTCCTCCTCGATGGACAGATGGCTGTCGTCGATGACTACCTTGAGGTCCGGCCCGAAGCCGAGGGGCGACTTCGCTCCCTGGCAACATCCGGTCGGCTGACGATGGGTCCGTGGTACATCCTCATGGACGAGTTCCTCGTCTCGGGCGAGACCATCATCCGCGACCTGCAGATGGGGATCGAGCGGGGAGCTGCCTTTGGCGGGGTCATGGACGTCGGCTACCTCCCCGACATGTTCGGGCACATCGCCCAGATGCCTCAGATCCTCAACCAAGCAGGATTCTCCGACACCGTCCTCTGGCGGGGCGTTCCCTCCGTCGTCACCAAGACCGGATTCGACTGGGAGGCTCCCAACGGGTCGACGGTTCGCGCCGAGTACCTTCCCGTCGGGTACGCGAACGGCTCCTCGCTCCCCGAGGACCCCAAAGCACTGATCCGTCGGGTCCAAGACCACGTCGATGAGATCGGGTCGTTCCTCATCGACGACCTGCTCCTGATGAACGGCGCGGACCACCTCAGACCCCAGCCCTTCCTCGGCCGAGTGGTCGCCGAGGCCAATGCGATCCAGGACGAGTTCGCCTTCGAGATCACGTCGCTCCCCGAGTACCTGGCGAGGGTCCCCCGGGACGGCCTGACCCGGTGGAAGGGCGAGCTGCGATCTGGCGCCCGCTCCAACATCTTGATGGGCGTGGCGTCGAACAGGGTCGACGTGAAGAAGGCGGTGGCGATCACCGAGCGGAACCTGGAGCGTCGCGCCGAGCCTCTCGCGTCACTCTTCCTCGCCGAAGAGGCCTACCCCACCCGGCTCCTCGAACTCGCGTGGAAGGAGATGGTGCTGAACAGCGCACACGACTCGATCTGCGCTTGCAGCATCGATGACGTCGTCGATGCCGTCCTCCACCGCTACGCCGAGGCCCGCCAGATCGCAGAGGGCGTGGCGACCCGGGCGACGGTAACCCTGGCCCGGTCGATGGCCGAGCCCTGCACCCTCGTGATCAACACCGCGGCCACCCCCCGGTCAGGGGTCGTCGAAGCCGTGGTGACCGGCGACGAGCTCGACGATCTCCGCGTCCAGGTGATCTCCGAGCGGATGGGCCTCCCCGGATCGATCGTTCTCGACGCCACCACGGTCAAGACCGTCCTTGGGATGCTCCAGGGCCCGAAGATCGACAACGACGCCTGGGTCCAGAAGGTGGTCGTCGAGGACGACGGGGAGGGGATCCATCTCACCGTCTCGATCGGCCCCGAGGAGAGGTCCGGGATCAACATCGCCGAGGCGAAGCAGGATCTCTACACCAAGCTCGGAGCGCGGCCAGATGCCGCCGTCTTCGTCAGCCTCGACCAGCCGCGCATCCGAAGGATCCTGGCCCGTACCGAGGTCGTCGAGGGCTTCGGGTGGAGTGCGTTCACCCCCGCATCCCTTGAGCACCCCGTGGCCACCGAGACCACCGAATCCGGTGTGGCGATCAAGAACGACCTCGTCGAGGTCGTGATCGACTCGGAGACAGGGACCTTCTCGATCGACGGGCTTGAGGGGTTCGGGCGACTCGTCGACGTGGGCGACCTCGGCGACAGCTACAACTACTCGCCTCCGGCCAATGACACCGTCGTCGACATTCCGACAACCGTGAAGGTGCGCCTGAGCGAGTCGGGACCAGTGAGAGCCTCGGCGACCATCACAGCCACGTACGCGATCCCCGATCACGTCGATGGTGGGTCCCAGCGACGAGTCGGCGAGCACGAAGTGGTTATCGAGACCGTGATCTCGGTGCTCGCCGACGAAGCAGCGGTGCGGGTCTCGACCACGTTCACCAACCCCGCTCGGGACCACCGCCTTCGAGTCCACCTCCCACTCCCGGAGCCCGCTGCATCAAGCACCGCCGAGTGCTCGTTCCCCACCGTCACCCGCGGCCTCGACGCCGAGGGTCGACCTGATGAGTATGGGCTTCCAACCTTCCCGTCGCGGCGCTTCGTCCAAGCGGGAGGCCTCACGGTCGTCCACGAGGGTCTCAACGAGTACGAGCTCGTCGATCTCCGAGACGGGCAGGCGCACGAGCTGGCGCTGACCGTGCTTCGTGCGACAGGGATGCTCTCTCGACTCGGGATGACCCACCGTCCCCTGCCTGCGGGACCCCTCACCGCGGTCGACGGTCTCCAGCTCACGGGCAAGACCATCACCGCCCGCTACGCCATAGCCCGCGGGGACGTCGACCCATACCGCCTTGCCGACGACGTCCTCCTCCCCCTTGAGATCACACCGTCGCTCGGCGGTGGCTCCCGACCTTCGAGCGGTTCCGGACTTGAGATTTCCGGAGCGGAGGTCAGCAGTGTGAGACGACATGACGGTCTCATCGAGGTACGAGTCTTCAACCCCACCCAGGAGACATCGACTCTTGAGATCCCTGGGCGGAGTGGTTGGGTTGTCGACCTGCGGGGTCTACCGCTCACGCCATTCGAGGACTCGATGACCATTGGCCATCACCAGATCCTCACCCTCCGACTCGAGGACACCAACTAGCCCCGGCGCAGAGCGTCAAGTGGTCATCAAGCACCATGGACGACGTTGAGCTCGTCCCACTCGCCTCGGGCGGGCCGCTCCATCAATGATGCGAGCGCCTGCCGAGGGGTCGTCGTTCCTGCCACGATCGCCGCGACCTCCTCGCAGATCGGCATCACGACGCCGGCGTCACGGGCGATCCGACTCAGAGGACCTGCCGACTTCACTCCCTCTGCGACCATGTGCATCGACTCGATGATCTCGGCGAGCTCGCGACCCTGCCCGAGAGCGACGCCCACTGCTCGGTTCCTGCTCTTGTCGCTCGTGCACGTGGCGACCAGGTCCCCGACCCCAGCGAGGCCCCCGAAGGTGAGCGTGTGTCCGCCGAGAGATGTGCCGAGTCGACCCATCTCGGCCAGTCCCCGAGTCATGAGGAGCGCTCGGGTGTTCTCGCCGAACCCGAATCCATCGGCGATCCCAGCGGCAATGGCGAGAACATTCTTCGTGACCCCCGCGATCTCGCAGCCGACGACGTCGGTGCTGATGTAGGCGCGAAAGGCCCCAGAGTGCAGCACCTGCTGCACGATTCCCGCCGATGCTTCGTCCTCGCACGCAACAATCGATGCCGCTGGCTGGCCGGCTGCGATCTCACGAGCGAGGTTCGGGCCCGTGACCACGCCGGGAACGGCGTGCGGGAGCACCTCAGCGATCACCTGAGACATCCGCAGCGTCGTACCGTCCTCTATCCCTTTCGAGAGACTGAAGACCGGAGTGCCGCTGGCGATCATCGGCGCCGCCTCTTCGAGCACGCCGCGCGCTCCGTGAGAAGGGACGCCCACCAAGACAGCGCCTGCGCCAGAGAGCGCCTGCGCGAGATCCGACTCGGCCCTGAGCGAGGGTGACAGGGCGATCCCCGGCAGATAGCGCTCGTTGGTGTGCTGATTGGAGACTTCGCACGCGATCTGCTCAGAACGCGCCCACAGGACCGTTGGGCACTGTGACGCGGCGAGCGAGGCAAGGGTGGTACCCCAAGAGCCACCACCGAGGACCACCAAGTCGCCGTTCACCATTCAAGCCTACGGCGGGAACTGGACCCCTGCTTGGCGTCTTGCCTCATGAACCCGACCGTAGACTTCCACGCGTGGGTGACAGCAGAGAGAGTTCGCAACGTCATCCCTCGGGACTCGGGAGATCCGTCCTGATCCCCGTGAAGTCCTTCTCCACCGCCAAGGAGAGGCTGGCCCCGGTGCTTGATGCCCCGCAGCGTCGGGTGCTGGCTCAGAGGTTGGCCGAGGGCGTCATACGGTGCGCCGCCCCCCTACCGGTCACGATCGTCTGTGACGACAGGGAGGTTGCAGACTGGGCCAACGATCTCGGAGTCGCAGTGGTGTGGGCACCAGGCCGTGGTCTCAACCGTGCCGTTGCGTCGGGTGTTGCCCACCTCAAGTCACTCGGGTTCGATTGGGTCACTGTCGCCCATTCCGATCTTCCGTTCGCCGAGCCGTTGAGCGGACTCCCGATGAGCGACGGCGTGACGATCGTTCCAGATCGCCACGATGATGGAACCAACGTGATCACCATTCCAGCGACCAGCGGGTTCACCTTCGCCTACGGCCCCGGATCGTTCCAACGACACACCGCGGAAGCAAACCGCCTCGGTCTGGCGGTGCTGGTGATCCGCGATCAGCGCCTCGGCATCGATGTAGACGTCCCGGAGGACCTCGAGTTCATCGAGCTCCAGACGCGACTGTGGGGGCCCGAAGGCCCCCACATGCCGTCATCGATCTAACGCACTGGCTACTTGCGACGTGCTGCCGCCTTACGGGCCGGAGCCCTCTTTGCCGCCGTCTTGCGTGCGGGTGCCTTCTTGGCAGCGACCTTGCGAGCCGGAGCCTTCTTTGCCGCCGTCTTGCGAGCCGGAGCCTTCTTCACTGCCTTCTTTGCTGCGACCTTGCGAGCCGGAGCCTTCTTCTTTGCGGCTATCGCCACTGGAGCACCTCCTGGGTTTCAGTGTCTACAAATTGCCCGATGAGACCGGGAGAACGTCAGACGTTCGAACTCGGAATCAGCGGCCAGCTGTAGCTGAGTGAACCCACTTGTCATGGTCGCCAGCATCGCTGCTGTCGACTTGAACAAAGTGGCACACGGCCGCATGCATGCAGTCACGACGAATGGATCTCGACCTTCAAGTCGTCGAACGCGCGTCACGCGTACTGCTCCATGACGCTTGTCCCACAGGTCGTCGACCTTGTTCATTCAAGTCACCTCATGCACTTGGTTACTCACCATGACAGTGCGTGGAAGCGCCGAGGTCAAGCACCGCCAGGTTTATTTGTTCGCGCGACCGTTGCGTGAGTGAATCGCGAAGAGACTCTTCGGGACGACGCTCGCGCGTCGCGCGGTGTTCTGTTGGGTCGCGAAGCACATCGTTGGGTGTGGTCGGGTCACGAACGAAGTGCACTGGTGATCGGTCCGACTCGCTCAGGAAAGACGTCCTCGGTCATCGTTCCAAACGTGCTGTGCGCGTCGCGTTCGGTGGTCGTCACCTCTACCAAACCTGATGTGATGCAGACCACCGCGCCGGCGCGACAACGCGTCGGCACCTGTCTGCTCTTCGACCCAACCGGGAGTGCTTCCCCCAGCGATGGCGTGCAGTCAGTTGGGTGGACGCCGCTGCAGGCGGCGAGGAACTGGGACGGGGCACTCGGTACTGCTGCGGCAATGGTCGCTGCCTCTCAGCGCCGCTCCTCATCGGGAGGATCAGTCGATCACTGGTCGGAGAGGGCGGGTTCCCTCCTCGCCACCCTGCTCTACGCCGCAGTTCAGGCTGAGGTCGGGATCGATGCTGTCGTGCAGTGGAGCGATCGCCACCATGGGCACGATGCGCTTGAGATCCTCACGCAGACGTGCGGTGACGGCCATCCCGCCTCTGCGCTCCTCACGGGCATCTTGGCGACGGACTCACGCGAGCAATCTGGGATCTGGTCGACGACCTCCGGCGTGCTCGGGGCGTATCGATCCCTCGGCGTCCGTGATGCCACCCGATCAGATCTCCTCGATGTCAACGAGTTCGTCGACGGTTCCCACACCTTGTACATCTGCGCCCCGGGTCGAACCCAAGCGCTCGTCGCTCCGCTGGTCGTCGGCCTTCTGAACGAGATCCAGGCAGCCGGCTACCGACGCAACGACACTGAACGCCCACTACTCTTCGCCCTCGACGAGCTCGCCAACATCGCCCCCCTCCCCGACCTGCCGCAGCTGGTGAGCGAAGGCGGCGGGCAGGGAGTGCTCACGATCGGCTGCCTTCAAGATCTCTCCCAAGCGCGCTCGCGATGGGGGCCCGAGGCTGATGGCTTCCTGTCGTTGTTCTCCACCACCCTCCTCCTCGGTGGCGTCGCTGACATCCGGACGCTCAGGGCGTTCAGTGAGCTCTCCGGCCACCACGAGGTCCTCCACTCCCAGATGGGATCCAATCGAGATGCCAAAGGCCGGAGGACGACGTCGACGTCGATCTCGCATCAGCGACAGGAACGCCTCGGCATCGATAGCGTTGCGCAAGGTCAGCCAGGCCGCGGCCTCGTCCTCGACGCTCAGAACCAGCTGGGATGGATCGACCTCTCGCCGGCGTATCGCGACGAGCCTTGGCGGTCGCTCATCGCGACCCGGGAGCAACCTCATCGCGAGCGGGACCGCTGACCGCCTGATGGCGTGAGCTGATGGCTCGGGCCCGATCGAGCTCATCGCTCCGTCGCCACCACGCTTCGAGTCGCCCAGCGCTGACTGGGCGC
>JADGOD010000021.1 GCA_017883125.1 Acidimicrobiales bacterium | reverse complement strand
TGGGTCGATGTCGGGGCTTAGCGAGACCCTCATCTTCCTCCCCGAGACGACCACGTCGATCGACCCGTCGGGGTTCATGCCGAGGTAGGTGCCGTAGGACGATGGCGGCTGGGTGAGCTTGTCGACTTCGTCACGCAGCGCGGCGAGCTGCTCCTTGGCTTGTTGGAGGGCGAAGCTCAACCGATCGTTCTGCGATCGGGTGTGGCTGAGCTGGCCGTTGATCTCGAGGATCTTCTCCTCAAGGGTCTCGACCATCGAGGGACTGCCGGCAGCCATCTCTTGCAGGTGGACGAGCTCGTCGCGCGCTGCTTCCAGCTCGGCCTCAGTGCTTCTAGACGGCTCTTGATCGTGATCACTCATCGAATCGCCTCCCTCGATCTACCCTACCGGCGGAGCCTCGGGTCCACCTCGTCAGAGGGAATGATCGGGGACGGCCGGGCAGGCGATAGCATCAAAAAGGTTCGAAGCCCACACGCGGCAGGCGGGTGCCCATCTCGGGAAGACCCGAGCCGTGGCCCATGACGAGGAGAAGGTGAATGAAGGTCTGGATCGATCAGGATCTGTGCACGGGAGACGGTCTCTGCGAGGAGATCGCGCCGGCTGTCTTCACGCTGCTCGACGATGGTCTGGCCTACGTCAAGGATGGCGACCAGGTGAGGAACGAGCCAGGCGGCTCGGCTGGCATGGCGGTGGTCCCCGATGATCTCAACGACGCTGTCGTCGAGGCTTCCGAAGAGTGCCCCGGCGAGTGCATCTTCATCGAGAACGACTGACCTTCTGAGCCCTCGGGGCTCGGCTAGGTGATCAGGCGCCTGGCGGTGGTCAGGAACCCGGTGTGGGCGACCATGCGGTGGTCGGGCCTCACGCTCCTGTCTTCGATGTGCCAGGTGCGACGGAGGATCTCGGTCGTCTCGGCGAGACCGAAGGAGCTCTGCTCCAGGGTCTGACGCAGCTGCCAGGTCTGGTTGATCGTCGGAAGGTAGGCAAAGAAGATCCCCCCGGGGCGAAGCGCGGTTGCGGCGTGGCCCACGACGCTCGACGGCTCGGGCATGTCGAGGAGGATCCGGTCGAGTCCCTCCTCGGAGATCCCCTCGGTGACGTCACGGATCTCGACCCGGTAGTCGACGTCGTCTCCGAGCAGGGCGGCCACGTTCTTCTGCGCGTTGTTGGCGAAGTCCTCTCGGATCTCGTAGCCGACGACCGAGGCACCGGCCCGCAGGAGCGTCATCGAGAGAGCCCCGGACCCGACACCGGCCTCCAGGATCCGCATGCCGGGGCCGATGTCGGCGGCCATGAGGATCGCTCCGAGGTCCTTCGGGTAGATGACCTGCGCTCCGCGGGGCATCTTGACGACCACGTCGGCCAAGGTGGGCCGGAGCACGAGGAAGCTCCGCTCCGTGTTGCCCTTCACCATCCGGCCCTCGTCCTGGCCGATGATGTCGTCGTGGGCCACGATCCCCGAGTGGGTGTGGAAGCTCGCCCCCGGGACCATGGTCACGAGGTAGCGGCGCTCCTTGGAGTCCACGAGCATGACGCGCTCGCCTGGGCCTACGGGCCGGATAGGTGTCACGGATCCCTACGAATCAGCCGTGTCGCCGAGCTCACGCATCGTGACGAGGACCTTGTCCCCCGGCTTGACGGGGAACCTGATGACGGACGCACTGCGCTGCGCTCGGTCCCGTCGGAGTAGGAACGCAGCGAGCGAGACGATGAACCACGACCAGTGGCCGCCCTTGCCTCCACGCTTGAGACCCGTTCGATAGAGCCAACCGAAGATCGCGTCCATGACCTAGATCCTTCTCACTTCCACCACCGCCCTGGCTCGAGAGCCACGGCGTCGGCCGAGAAGGTAGGTGAGGGCAAGGACGAGGAAGCCCACGGCGCCGGCGATGCCTGCGGCCTTGGTGCCCATGTCCACGATCGTCTCGTGGCTGTCGTCGACCAGACCCCGCAGAGCGTCTTCGAGGTCCTTGCGGGTGATCGGTGCGGGAGCGTGGGGCATCACTTGCTCCCCGGCTTCGGCAGGCGGCGCTTGGCTGGCCCGCTCACCACACGCCATGCGGCCAGGGCGATCACGCCGACAGCGAGGATGGCCACGATCAGGTAGGGGATCCACGAGAGGTTTCCGTTGAAGACGCCGGTCTCCTCCTGGAGCAGCCGCAGGACGGCGGTGAGCAGCAGGACCAGTCCGATGGCCAGGAAGATCGAGCCCACGGTGCCGTAGACGACGAAGCGCCCCAGCGCCTGAAGTGGGTTCAAGGTCTCTTGCTTGAGGTATTGGACGACGAGATCCGCGACGTTCTGACCGCGATCCTTGATATCCGCAAGCCCCCGTTTGCGTGCCATTGAGGCCAAGCCTACTTCCGGTCCCGGAACAGGTAGGTCGAGGTCACCTTGGCGATCAGCCGAAGGTCCTGATCCATGACGACGGCCTCCAAGAAGGCCACACGCGAGCCACCGGAGATGACGTCTGCCTTGCACGTCAGGACCGAGCCGGGCACGGCAGCGGCGATGAAGCTGATCTTGAGCTCCACGTTCGCCACGAAGACCTTGCGACCCTTGGCGAAGGTCACCGTGGCTGCCCCCATGGCCGAGTCGGCGAACGCTGTCAGGAACCCGCCCTGGATCACGCCGGCCGGGTTCTCGAACCGCTCGTCGGCCCGCATGGTCCAGGTCGACGACCCCGGGGTCGATTTGTCGGTGCAGACCATCCCCAATGTGAGGTCGCAGTTCGGGGGAACTTGGATCGAGCGGGGGGTCACGGCACCGAACGTTACCGGAGACGAACGCAGGTCAGAGGGAAGGCCGTGGAGATTCAGTAGGGTTCATGACCGTGAGCGAACGACCCGGTGGAATTGTTGGTGGAGAAGAGTGGGAAGACCTGGCCGTCCGGGTGATCCGAGGCCTGGCCATGGATGGGCCGCGCCGAGCCAGCTCGGGCCACTCCGGCACCGCCATGGCTCTCGCTCCCCTGGCGCACGTCCTCTTCTCTCGAGTGATGACCCTTGACCCCGACGACCCGACGTGGCCGGACCGCGACCGTTTCGTGCTCTCGGCGGGCCACGCCTCGATCCTTCAGTACTCGATGCTCCATCTGACCGGTTACCGGGTCTCGCTCGATGACCTGAGGGACTTCCGAAGGCTCGGCTCGATCACCCCAGGCCACCCCGAGCGCGGCGTGACACCGGGGGTCGAGGTGACCACCGGGCCCCTGGCACAGGGGTTCGCCAACGCCGTCGGCATGGCGATCTCCGAGCGGTACCTCCGCGCCACCCACGGAGCAGAGCTGTGCGACCACCGGACCTGGGTGATCGTCGGCGACGGGTGTCTCGAAGAGGGGCTCTCGCACGAGGCGGCGTCGCTGGCCGGCCATCTCGGCCTCGGTCGGCTCGTCTGCATCTACGACGACAACAAGATCACGATCGACGGCCCGACGTCACTGGCCCTCGATGACGACGCCGCAGGTCGCTTCCGGGCCTACGGCTGGCAGGTGGTCGAGGTCGGTGAGAAGCCGAACGATCTCGACGCCATCGAGTCAGCCCTGCGTGAAGCCGCGGCGGACGGGAGCCGACCGTCACTCGTGATCCTCAAGACCCGGATCGGCTGGCCATCCGAGAGGTTCACCGACACCAAGGAAGCCCACGGGACCCCGTTCCCCCCCGAGGAGATCGCGGCGACCAAGGAGCGCATGGGCCTTCCTCCCGAGGTCGACTTCTTCGTTCCCGAGGAGGTCTTGGCCTCTTATCGCACCACGCTCGAGCCCGGACGAGAGGCCCGAGCGGCATGGTCCGAGCGGGTCCAAGCGGCCGGCGAGGCCGGAGTCCGGTATCTCGCCCAGATCTCCGGTGACGTCTCTGCTGCGCTCGAGGCTCCAGATCCCGACTTCGAGGTCGGCGGTTCGGTGGCCACGAGGGTCGCCTTCGGCAAGTGCCTTGCGCACTCCGCAACGATTCTTCCCTCGCTCATGGCCGGAGGGGCGGACCTCACGGCGAACACGGGAACCGAGCTGTCCGGGGCGGTCGTCCAGGGCGAGAGGACGCCCGAGGGGACCCAGCTCCACTACGGGATCCGCGAGCACGGCATGGGCGCCGTGATGACCGGGATGGCGGTGCACGGTGGGGTCGTGCCGGTCGGAGGGACCTTCTTCGTCTTCAGTGACTACATGCGCGGCGCAATCCGCGTGGCTGCGCTCAGCGATGCTCACGTGATCTACGCCTTCACGCACGACTCGATCGGTGTCGGCGAGGACGGCCCCACGCACCAGCCCATCGAGCAGCTCGCGTCGCTCCGGGCGATGCCCGGTCTCAGTGTGGTGAGACCCGCCGATGCGTTCGAGTGCGCCCAGGCGTGGCGTCTTGCCCTCCAAGCCGACGGCCCCGTGGCGTTGATCCTCAGCCGGCAGAATCTGCCCGCGCTCCAAGAGACCAAGGACCGTGCCGCTGAAGGCGTCGCCAAGGGTGGCTACGTGCTGGCCACCCGTGGAGAGGGCTCCCCGCAGCTGGTCCTCGCCGCGACCGGCAGCGAGGTCTCTCTGGCCATCGAGGCAGCGGACATGCTCGCCGCCGAGGGCATCACGACCCGGGTCGTGTCCTTGCCGTGCCTCGAGTGGTTCGGCCAGCTCGAAGCCGCCGAGCGCTCATCGGTGATCCCGGCCGACCTCCCGGTGCTCTCTGTGGAGGCCGCATCGACGTTCGGATGGGCAGCGTGGGCCGATCAATCGGTCGGAATCGATCGCTTCGGAGTCAGCGCACCCGGCCCGGAGGCGTTCGCTCACCTCGGCGTCACCGTCGAGCGGGTGGTCACCGAAGCCCGAAGACTTCTCGGTTCGCCACTCGGACCACGCCGGCAACGGGCATAGTGGCTGACGGGCTTGACGGGTCGCGTTCGCCGGCTGCGCCGAGATCTCAACGCAGTGCCTACGATCAATGGTCAATGAAACCTCTGGCGGTCGGACGGATCGCAGAAGTGGAGAACCTGTGACACCTGACCGCGCACGAGAGCTCCTCGAGACACCGCTGCCCGAGCTCTTCGAACAGGCGGCCAAGATCAGGGACCGCCAGACCGGCACGCGGGTGACCTACTCGCCGAAGGTCTTCATCCCGCTCACCATGCTGTGCCAGGACCGGTGCGGCTATTGCACCTTCGCCAAGGCGCCCGCGCGCCTTGAGAGCCCCTACCTCGAGATCGACGAGGTCCTCCGAATCGCTTCTGCCGGAGCAGAGAAGGGCTGCTCGGAGGCGCTCTTCACCCTGGGAGAGCGCCCCGAGCTCCGCTACGACGTCGCTGCGGAGTGGCTCAGGGCTCACGGGTACGACTCGACGGTCCACTACGTCGCTGCGGCGGCCGAGGCAGTCTTGAACGAGACCGGCCTCCTCCCCCACCTCAACGCCGGCGCCCTCTACGGCGATGAGCTCGCCCAGCTCCGAGGCGTCTCGGCGAGCCAGGGGATGATGCTCGAGAGCCTCCGAGACGACCTCGAGGCTCATCGTCTCGCCCCCGACAAGGCCCCGGAGCGCCGGCTCGCCACTTTGGAGGCCGCAGGAGAGCTCAAGATCCCGTTCACCACGGGGCTCCTCGTGGGGATCGGCGAGTCCCGCCAGGATCGCATCGATGCGCTGGAGGCGATCGTCGACTCACACCGACGACACCGGCACGTCCAAGAGGTCATCATCCAGAACTTCCTCCCCAAGCCCGGGACGCTCATGGCCGGCCATCCTCCGGCCAGCATCGAGGAGCTCACCTGGACCATCGCCGTGGCTCGCCTCCTCCTGCCGGCCGAGATCCACCTCCAGGCACCCCCGAACCTGGTCGATGACCCGAGCGTGCTCCTGGCGGCCGGGATCGACGATTTCGGTGGTGTCTCGCCGGTGACTATCGACCACGTCAACCCTGAGCGGGCGTGGCCCGAGGTCGAGCTCCTCCGAGACGTCACCGAGGCAGCAGGGTTCTCCCTCGCTCCCCGACTGACGCTCTACCCCGAGTACGTCCTCGATCCGCTGACGTGGCTCGATGCCAAGATGCGCACCGCGGTGCTGGTGTCGAGCGACGCGGAGGGGCTCTGTCGGGACAGCGCATGGGTCTCAGGCGGAACCGTCGATCCACCGAACCTGGTCGGGCCCCGGGCGCGCTCCCGACGAGAGGTCACCGGAGCGGTCGCCGAGGTGCTCGCCGGCGTCGAGCTCGGTCAAGAGGTCGGGTTCGATGAGATGGTCACCCTGTTCTCCGCCAGGGGGCCCGAGGTGCGCAAGGTCTGTGAGGTCGCTGACGACCTCCGTCGAGCCACCGTCGGCGATGACGTCACCTACGTCATCAACCGGAATATCAACTACACCAACGTCTGCACCTTCAAGTGCCGGTTCTGTGCCTTCTCGAAGGGCCCGCTCTCGTTGAACCTGAGAGGTGACCCCTATCTCCTCGAGCTCTCCGAGGTCACCGATCGCGTCGCCGAGGCGGCGGCCGAGGGTGCCACCGAGGTCTGCCTACAGGGAGGGATACACCCCTCGTTCGATGGCGACTACTACCTCCACGTCCTCGATGCCGTGCGCGCCGGGTCGACCTCGATCCACATCCACGCGTTCAGCGCGCTCGAGGTCTTCGAGGGGGCGAGGCGCTCGGACTCCTCGCTCGAGGAGTACCTGATCGCCCTCAAGGAGCGAGGGCTCAAGACCCTCCCCGGAACTGCTGCCGAGATCCTCGATGACGACGTGCGAGCGGTTATCTGCCCCGACAAGATCAACACCGCACAGTGGCTCGAGGTGCACGAGACGGCGCACTCCGTGGGGCTCAAGTCGAACGTGACGATCATGTTCGGGGCCGTCGAGCAACCCGCCTCGTGGGCCCGGCACATCCTGAGGACCCGTGAGGCCCAGGCTCGAAGCGGTGGCTTCACCGAGTTCGTGCCCCTGGCCTTCGTCCACATGGCCACCCCGATCTTCCTGCGGGGGATGGCGCGGCGGGGCCCTACCTTCCGAGAGGCGCTCCTCCTCCACGCCGTGGGGCGCATCGCATATCGGGGCTTCATCGACAACATCCAGGTCAGTTGGGTCAAGCTCGGAGAGGCTGGATCGGCTCAGGTCCTCCTGGCCGGTGCCAACGACCTCGGAGGGACCCTCATGGACGAGAACATCTCTCGGGCCGCCGGAGCAGCACACGGCCAGAAGATGGAGACCGAGGACCTTGAGGCGATCGTGGCACCACTGGGACGCCCCCTCGTCCAGCGCACGACCCTCTACGGCCGGCCGTGATCGACGCGACCTCTTCGGCCGCCACACCCTGGAAGGAGCTCCTCGAGCTCACGGCCGAGCATTCCAGCCTCTCGTCGATTCAGGCGAACCTGATCCGCTCGATGCTCGGGACGATCGGCGAGCTCGCCCACCCCGACGTCGAGATCCTGGATCTGAAGATCACCGACGCCACGCTCAAGGAGCTGGCTGCGGCCTTCAGGGTCTTCCAGCCGTACCGCCACGTGTCGAAGCTGACGATGTTCGGCTCAGCGCGCACCGAGAGCGACGACCCGATCTACCTGCTCGCCAAGGACCTCGCCGCCCAGGTGGCCGCCGATGGCTGGATGGTCGTCACCGGTGCGGGCCCCGGGATCATGCAGGCGGGCACCGAGGGCGCCGGCAGGGAGCGATCGTTCGGGGTCAACATCAGGCTTCCGCACGAACAGGGAGCGAACCCGTTCATCGCACTCGACCCCAAGCTCGTCGAGATGCGGTACTTCTTCACCCGGAAGCTGATCCTGGTGAAGGAGTCGGCGGCCTATGCCGTGCTCCCCGGCGGGTTCGGGACGCTCGACGAGTTCTTCGAGCTGCTGACGCTCCTCCAGACGGGCAAGGCGCTTCCCGCGCCGATCGTGCTGGTCGAGACCGACGGCGGGACCTACTGGCATGGCCTCGAGGCCTTCCTCCAGGCCCAGGCGATCGGACCCGGCTACGTCTCCGAGGAGGACAGCTCTCTGTGGTCGGTCGTCAACACCGTCGACGAGGCGATGGAGGTGATCCACGGCTTCTATCGCAACTACCAGTCGATCAGGATGGTCGGCGAGCTGATGGTCATCCGGCTCAAGACACTCCCCTCGCCGGCCGAGCTCGACGAGATCAACCGGCGCTTCGACGACATCGTCATCGACGGCTCCATCCGCCCGACCGAGCCGATGGCTCCCGAGCGGGCCACCAACGACAGTCTCGAACTCCCCCGGCTGGTGTTCCGCTTCAACCGGACCCACTACGGCAGGCTCCGCCAGCTCATCGACACCCTCAACGAGTGCAGGGGCTCCTGACTGTGGCTTTGGGGGATCGCTAGAAGTCCTCGCCGGATGCCTCGGGATCGAGGCTTCGCAGAAGAGCGACAGCCTTCTCGACGCTTCGGCGAGCCCGGGTCACGACCCGCTCGGTCTTCGCCGCCGGCGACTGCTTGGGGTCTGCGTCGTGGAGCGCCTCGCCCAAGAGGTCGATGGCGTGGTCCGCCAAGCGCTCGCTGATGCCGTCGAGATCCTTGGCGATGTCGAGGAACGCATCAGAGCCCACTGGCTAGCCCTTCGACGAGGTGTCGACGGTGATCACGTCGAGCAGGCCATCGGCATACTGGGAGCGCAGGACCTTCTTGTCGAACTTGCCCACCGAGGTCTTCGGGATCGCATCGACGAATGCCCACCGCTCCGGCACCCACCACGGAGCCACCCGGCCCTTGATGAACTCCACGAGGCTCTCGACGGACGGCGAGGCGCCGGGAGCGGGCACCACGCAGACGAGGGGTCGCTCCTGCCAGCGAGGGTCGGGGACGGCCACCACGGCGGCTTCGAAGACCCCAGGGTGAGCCATGACCTCGCCCTCGAGCTCGACCGAGGAGATCCACTCCCCGCCCGACTTGATGACGTCCTTGGCACGGTCCGTGATGGTCATGACCCCTTCCGGATCCAGCGTGCCGACATCACCGGTCCGCAACCAGCCGT
>JADGOD010000156.1 GCA_017883125.1 Acidimicrobiales bacterium | reverse complement strand
GTCGGCATCGAGCGTCGTGGTGGTCGTGCCGAGGACGAGCTCGCCCTCGTAGGCCTTGGTGGTGTCCTGGAGGAATCGCATCAGGCGCGTCGCCCGCCCCACCCCGACGAGCAGGACCCCGGTTGCAGAGGGATCAAGCGTGCCGGCGTGACCCGTTCGGCGCTGGCCGAGGAGCCCGCGCAGCTTGGCCACCACGTCGTGGCTGGTCCATCCGGGCTCCTTGTCGATCACGACCAGTCCCGTGGGGCCCTGGTCCGCCCCCCGCCGAGCCATCACTCGTCGTCTGATCGGCCCAGCCGGCGCAGCGCGTCCTCGATGGCTGCGCCGTGGATGATCGCCGGGTCCACCTCGAAGCGGATCCGTGGCGTTCTCTTCATCTTCGACTGACGCCCGATGGCGGCCTGGAGCTGGACCCGCCGCTCCTCGAGCGCTTCGGCCGCGTCTTCGGACAGCGAGCTGACGAAGATCGTGGCGTTGCGAAGATCAGAGGCCGTGTCGACCCCGGTCACCGTCAGGAGGCGCAGGCGCTCATCAGCGTCAGCGAGGCGCTCGATCTCGTCGGCCAAGACCTCCCGGATGAGCTGATTGACCCGACGGGTCCTTGGAAAGCTGGCCGCCCCTCCGTAGGCACGGTCCCTTGGTCGCTGTGCCACGGTTCCCTAGACCCGGGGGATCTCTCGCTCCTCGAAGGTTTCGATGATGTCCCCTTCTTTGAGGTCCTGGTAGTCGGTGAGGCCGATGCCGCACTCGAATCCCGTCTGGACCTCACGGGCGTCCTCCTTGAAGCGCTTCAGCGAGTTGACAGCACCCTTCCAGATGATCGTCCCATCCCGGAGGAACCGGACCTTGGAGCCTCGGGTGATGGTTCCCTCACGGACGTAGCAACCGGCGATCGCACCGATGCGCGGCACGCGGAAGACCTGGCGGACCTCGGCTTCTCCGGTGACCACCTCTTCGAACTCGGGGGCGAGCATGCCGATCATGGCCGCCTCGACGTCCTCGATCAGCTTGTAGATGATCTCGTAGTTCCGGATCTCCACGCCGTCGACATCAGCCATCTCACGGCTGCGGCGGTCAGGCCGCACGTTGAAGCCGATGATCGTGGCGTTCGACGCCTTGGCCAGCTGAACGTCGTTCTCGTTGATCCCACCGACGCCTCGGCGGATGAAGGCGAGCTTGACGTCATCGCGCTCGAGCTTCTTGAGGCTCTCGGTGCAGGCTTCGAGCGAGCCATGCACGTCGGCCTTGAGCACGACGTTGAGCGTGGCGGTCTCGCCGCGCTGGATCTGCTCGAAGAGATCCTCGAGCCGTGCGCCGACTGCAGAGGGGGCCGGCAGGTGACCTGAGAGGCGCATCCGCTGCGCACGGGCCTCCGCCAGCGTGCGGGCGTGGGCGAGGTCGGACGCGGTGCGCAGCTCGTCTCCTGCGTGAGGCGGCTCCGAGAATCCGAGGACCTGGACCGGCGTCGACGGTCCGGCTTCCTTGACCTGGACGCCCTGGTCGTTGATGAGCGCCTTGGCTTTGCCCCACGCTGCGCCGGCCACGATCGGGTCACCGACCTTGAGCGTGCCGCGCTGGATGATGACCGTGGCCACGGGGCCACGGCCCACCTCAAGCTCGGACTCGAGCACGCTTCCGCGCGCCCGGCCGGTGGTGGGGGCGGTCAGCTCCTCGACCTCTGCGACGATCACCAGCTGCTCGAGGAGGTCATCGATGCCGAGGTTCTGCAGTGCGGAGACTTCGACGACGATGGTGTCGCCACCCCACTTCTCAGGAACGAGCTGGTGCTCGGTCAGCTGCTGGAGGACCCGGTCGGGGTTGGCGTTGTCGCGGTCGATCTTGTTCATGGCGACAACGATCGGCACGTCGGCCGCCTTGGCGTGATCGATCGCTTCTACCGTCTGAGGCATCACGCCGTCGTCGGCAGCGACCACCAAGATGACGATGTCGGTCACCTGGGCGCCACGCGCACGCATCGCGGTGAAGGCCTCGTGGCCCGGGGTGTCGATGAAGGTCAACGGGTGACCGTCCCACACCACCTGGTACGCACCGATGTGCTGGGTGATGCCACCGGCTTCGCCGGCGACCACGTTGGCGGAACGGATCTTGTCGAGCAGCAGGGTCTTGCCGTGGTCGACGTGACCCATGACGGTGATCACAGGGGAACGGGGCTCGACGTCGCCCTCTTCTTCCTCTTCCTCTTCCTCGAAGAACTTCGCGAGGAGCTCAGCCTCTTGCTCTTCGCCAGGATCGACGAGGCGAACCTCTGCCCCGACCTCGGCAGCGAACAGCTCGATCATGTCGTCGGACAGCGACTGAGTCGCGGTCACCATCTCACCTTGGAGGAGCAGGAACCGGATGACGTCACCCGCAGAGCGGTTCAGCTTGCCGCCGAGGTCGCGCGCCGTCGAGCCGCGCTCGACGATGATCTCGCCCTCGGGGACCGGCGCGGTCGACGGCGTGTACGCCGTCAGCTGCGTCGGCTCGAGCTCTTCCATGTTGCGACGACGGCGACGGGCGCGGCGCTGCGGGGGTCGCTGACCTCGGCCACCGGGACCACCACGGCCCGGCGGAGGGCCTGACGGAGGGCCACCTGGGCGACCACCGGCTGCTCCACCGCCACCACCGCTGAATCCAGCGGCACGGGGGCCTCCGTAGCCTCCTGATGTCCCTCCAGAGGGGCCACCGGGGCGCGGTCCACCACTTGGGCGCGGTCCACCGGTGCCGCCGGCACGGGGGCCGGCTCCTGGCGTCGGTCGCCGTCCTCCTCCGGGCGGAGGCGGAATCGGCTTTCCCGACTGGCTCACGGGCGGACGCCTCGGCGGAGGTGGGATCGGCTTGCCCGACTCACCGACGGGTGGCCGGGTCGGCTGCGGCCGACGAGCCAGGTCTCCTCCGGGCGGGCGCGGCGGAGCCGATGGGGCACTGGCAGCGGGCGCCATGGGGGCGACGTCGTCGCCGGCGGGCCGGGGCTCTCTCGGAACGGGACGAGGCTCGGCGGGAGGCGCAGGAGCGGCGTGCACAACCGGCGCAGGAGGCGCGGCGACACGGTCCGAGCGCACGAGACGCTTGGCAGGAGCTGGCGCCTCCGAAGCTGGCGCCTCGGTCGACTCAGGTGAATGGGCGCGCTCTGCTGACGGCTGGGCCTTCGGTGCGGCGACCTTGGTGGCCTTCGTGGCCTTGACCGGCTCCTCGGGCTGGACCTGACGGCGGAGTCCCTCGGAATCTGCCTTACGACGGACTCGGTCGGCCTGGGCGTCCTCGATCGAGGAGGAGTGGCTCTTGACCCCAATCCCCAGAGACACGGCGAGGTCGACGGTCTCCTTGTTGGTCATGCCTAGCTCACGAGCCAGCTCGTAGACGCGAATCTTCTTGGGCAAGGTGTCCTCAATGTCTCACTCACGCCGATCGCCACTCACGGCGGACGGCTCTTCATTCTCACACATTCACAGCCTCGGTCTTAGCGCCTGAGCACCAAAGCCTTCTCCAGGAGCGTCGTCAGGGCTTCTAAGAGGTCGTCACCCTCTCCCCCGACGGGCCGTCTCAGCGCCCGGGGAACCGAACCGCTTCGAACCGCACGCTCAAGACATGCCATCTCCGGGCAGACCCACGCACCTCGCCCTGGAAGGGTTCGGCCGAGGCCCAGTTGATGATCCGCACCGAGGCCGAGGCGAACCATCTCCCAATCGTCCCGGCGTCGTCGGCACCCGACGCAGGTCCGCTGGGGGGCTATGCGTCAGCCTCCGTCGTCGCTTCTCCGTCACTCTCTTGGGTGGCGGCACTCTCGGACTCGACTGCGCCATCAGCCTCGGCAGGCTCAGCTGCGGGGGCCTCTTCGACCGCTTCTTCGGCTGCGGGGGCTACGGCCTCAGCGGCTGCGGCTGCCGGGGCCTCCTCGGAGGCCTTGGTCGACCACTCCTCGGCGGAGAGGACTTCGCCGCCCTCGGCCGGCTTCCAGACCTGCTGGCCCTTCTCGTCCTCGACCCACTCACCCTCGGCCCATTCCTGGCCCTCGAGCCCGGCCTCTTCCTCTTCGAGCTGGGTCTCGGACTTGATGTCGATGCGCCACCCCGTCAGGCGGGCGGCAAGGCGGGCGTTCTGGCCCTCCTTCCCGATGGCCAGCGACAGCTGGTAGTCGTTGACGATCACCGTGGCGGTCCCGGTGTTCTCATCAAGTCGGACCTCACGGACCCGGGCCGGAGCCAGGGCGTTCTGAATCAGGTCGACCGGATCGTCGGAGTAGGGGATGACGTCGATGCGCTCACCACGCAGCTCGTTGGTGACCATCCGGACCCGACTCCCCCGGGCGCCCACGCAGGCACCGACGGGATCGACGTGGGAGTCGTTCGACCACACGGCGATCTTGGTCCGGTGCCCGGGCTCACGGGCGGCTGCCTTGATCTCGACGATGCCCGAGGAGATCTCGGGGACCTCGAGCTCGAAGAGCCGCTTGACGAGTCCGGGGTGCGTCCGGCTGACGACGATCTGGGGGCCCTTGGAGGTCTTGCGGACCTCAACGATGTAGGCCTTGAGCCTGGTGCCGTGGTCGTATCGCTCGTAGGGGACCTGCTCGGCCTGCGGCAGCAGGGCCTCTACCTTTCCCAGGTCGAGGAGCGTGTAGCGGTTGTCGGTCTGCTGGACGATCCCGGTGACGATGTCGCCCTCCCTGCCGGCGTACTCGTCGTACTTCATGTCCCGCTCGACCTCGCGGATCCGCTGCATGATGACCTGCTTGGCCGTCTGGGCGGCGATGCGGCCGAAGTCGTTGGGGGTGTCGTCCCACTCGCGCACGACATTGCCCTCGGCGTCGAGCTCCTGGCCGTAGACCCGGATCTCACCGGAGTCCGGGTCGATGGTGACGACGGCCTCTTCTGCGGAGTCGGGAAGGCGCTTGTACGCCGCCACCAGCGCGTTGGCCAGCG
>JADGOD010000155.1 GCA_017883125.1 Acidimicrobiales bacterium | reverse complement strand
GGACGGGCTCGGCGAGGCCCAAGGGGCTCCGTGGCCGGTGAGCTGTCACTGGGGTGGGCCAGACTGGCGACGTGACGAGGAGCGCGATTCGACGGTCCGTGCGGGTGGTGATCGGCGGGGCCGCCGCCATCGCGCTCCTGAGTGGCTGCCAGTCGGCCAGCTCATCGAAGTCGGCGAGCACCTCGACGGCGCCCACCACATCGGCCACCGCTCGGACCACGACGACCTCCGAGCCCACGACGACGACCGCACCGGGCGGCCCCGCGCCAGCGTCATCGTTCGGCATCCAGGTGAGCCCGTGTTCGTACGGGCAGCAGTCCGGCACGGTGGCGCTGCCTGATCCGCACTGCACGCCAGGTGCGACGAACCCGGCGGTGACCCAGGCGACGATCGGCTCGACGATCTGCGCGTCGGGCTACAGCTCGACGATCCGGCCTCCCGAGTCGGTCACCTATCCCGAGAAGCGCGCATCGATGGCCGCCTACGGCCAGTCGGGCTCGACGTCCGGATACGAGTACGACCACCTGGTGAGCCTCGAGGTCGGCGGTGCGGCCAACGCCGCAGCCAACCTGTGGCCCGAGCCGTACGCCGGCTCCTACGGGGCGAGGGTCAAGGATCGACTCGAGAACAGGCTCCATCAGCTGATCTGCAGCGGCGCGCTCCCTCTCGCCACCGCCCAGGCGGCCGAGGCGTCGAACTGGGTAGTGGCGTACAACACCTACGTCGGTCCGCTCCCGTAGCGGTGGAGCGAGCCCCCTCCGACCACTCGGTGCAGGCTCGGCCCTGGCCTGATTGACTCGATCTCGTGGGTGACGACGGAGCGCCAGGAGAGCGATCGGCAGCGGACCGAGCACCTCCACACCTCACCCGCGCCCTGGGACTCGGGCAGCTGACGGCGAGTGGCGTGGGGATCGTGGTGGGCGCGGGGATCTACGTCCTGCTCGGGTCGGCCACCGAGGTGGCGGGCACCGGTGTCTGGCTGAGCTTCTTGATCGCTGGCGGGTGCAGCGCCTTGACGGCGCTGAGCTATGCCGAGCTGGCGTCGATGTTCCCGGCCGCCGGAGCGGAGTACGAGTACACCCGCCGGGTGGCCGCTCCGTCCGTGGCCTTCCTGGTCGGTTGGATCATGATCGCCGGTCTGGTCGTCGCCGCGTCGACGGTGGCCCTCGGCTTCGCCACGTACCTGGAGGGATTCACCCACGTGCCGGTCCGACTCGGGGCCCTCGGGCTCCTCGGCGTGCTCCTCGCCGTCTCGCTCGCCGGCATCGGCCGGTCGACCCGGGTGACGGTCCTGTTGAGCCTCATCCAGGTCGGGGGGCTCGTCGCCATCATCGTGATGGGCCTCTCGCACCTCGGAGCGCACAGCCTGGTCTCGGGGATCTCCCTCGGTGGACCCGTCATCAAGGGGGCGGCGCTGGTCTTCTTCGCCTTCATCGGCTTCGACGAGGTCATCACACTCTCCGAGGAGACGGCGTCACCGACACGCACCGTCCCTCGAGCGCTCCTCCTCACACTGGGGATCTCGACGGCTCTCTACGTGGGCGTGGCCATCGCCGGCCTCAGTGTGCTCGGGACGTCAGGGCTGGCACGCTCGACCCAACCCCTCACCGACGTGGCGAGGGCGGCGGTGGGTCCCGGTGCTGGCTCGGTGGTTACCGCGGTGGCACTCATCGCCACGATCAACACCACCCTCCTCTGCCTGACGGCAGCGTCACGCCTCAGCTACGGGATGGTGTCAACAGGGGCGCTCCCCCCGTCGATCGCCGAGCTCAACGCCCGCAAGGCCCCCTGGCGGGCACTCGTGCTCAGCGTCATCCTCGCCGCCGGTCTCGCCATGCTCGGCAACATCACGTTCGCGGCCAGCGTGACCGACGTCGCCGTCTTCTTGGTCTTCGTCGCCGTCAACGCCACGGTGGTGGTGCTTCGCATCCGCCAGCCACACCGACTCCGGCCGTTCCGTGTCCCCTGGAGCGTGGGGCGGGTGCCGCTCCCGACGGTCGCCGCCCTCGGAACCGTCGGCTTCCTGCTCCCCTCGCTCGAGGTGCCGTCGCTGCTGGCCGCTGCCGGGCTCTGCGCGCTCGGCGGCGTCGTCTATGCGGTGCTGGCGCTGCGCGCCGCGCGACGTGACACGATCTCGTCAGAGGCGGAGGGTGAGATGCGAAGAACCCACATCACGATCAAGGAGGTCGAGCAGGCAGCCGCCCGGCTCCGGATCGACTTCTCCGCGGTGGCCTTCAGCGCTGACGAGCTGCGCCGGGGCATGGAGGTCGAGCTCCAGCACGGCAGGGTGGATCCGGACACCAACGTCACCGACGACAGCCTCGAGCTGACCGCGAAGATCGCCCTCGTGCACCTCCAGGAGATCCCCGACTACTACACCCGGTTGGCACGGATGGAGCACGAAGCTCGGGCGTACTGGCGCTCGCGCGGCGCACACTGAACGCAACGGTTACCGGTGCCTGCGTCGCGCGGGCTCTGAGCCCGCTGATCTGATGGCGAGGGACGTCGCGACCTTGCGGCCCGCACCGCGTTCGAGGGGATCACCAGGATCCTGTGGCGTGCCGACGGCTCCGCTCGGTCGGCGCAGAGGACCGACGCTCAGTCGTCGACCCGGCGGTACGAGGCCGCGGCGGTGGCGATGATCCAACCCTTGTTGCCGACGTCGACCATCGTCGCCTCCACCCCGACGAGCGGCCCACCTGCTCCGAGGACCTCGGCGGTGACCACGAAGGGGCCGACCAGGCCCGGCTTCACCATCATCACGATCCAGTGCACCACCTGGAAGGCGTCCGAGCCCGTGACGGCCTCGATCTCGTCCATGGCCGCTGCTTCGAGGGCGATGTTGATCGGTCCCAGGTGCAGCGCCCCGTGAGGCGTTGCCAGCTCGGGGACGACCTCATCGATCTGAAGGGCTCCCTCAGGGCTCCGGTGGATCTTGAACACATCGCGAAGCCTCGGCAGGTCGGGGGAGTCCTCGAGGTCGTAGACCGGGTTGTCGATCAGCTCGTAGCCACCAGGGACGTCACCGAGGCTGACGCCGCTCCCCGTGGAGATGGCGATCACGCGATCGTGGTTCTCGGCGTCAACGATCCTCGAGCGGCTGAACCCCATGGAACGGCCGATGTTGATCACCTCACGAAGCACCTCGACGCGCCGGACGTCACGGGCGGGGTCGAGCACGTCGTAGGACATCGTGACCGGGGCGGGCACGCAGTCATCGTCCCGCCAGTCGGGCTCAGGTGCGGCGATGCACAGAGGGGCGGCCATGATCCCGCCCGTGCTGTTGCGCATGTCGTGGCGAAGGGGCATCGTGTCCTTCTCGACGCCGAGGTCAAGATGGCGGGTGCCCTTCCCGAGGTACCGGTAGGTGAGCAGAGTCGTCCACGCCTTCTCGAACTGCTTCCAGTGCTCCTCGGGTGCCACCGTCCGGATGTCGTCGACCACTCTGTCCTCCTCAAGACACCGCTTGTCCTGCGCTCGAAGCGCCCTGTGGGGCGAGTATGGCACCTCGATCGCGCCGGCGACGGAGGAGTGGCTCCGGAGCTCGGGATCGGCGCTCCCGGGGGAGGTGAGCAGCGCAGATCGACCTCGAGATCACCCTTCGGCCGCTCTCCGGGGAACCAGAGAGGGGCGAGGTGACGAACCACACCTGGTGGTCGGGACCGGCGTCGATCCGGTGACCTCGCGCTTTTCAGGCGCGCGCTCTACCAACTGAGCTACCCGACCTCATCGTGGTTCTCCGGCCGAGACCAGAGAACCCCGAGCGGACCTGACGGGATTTGAACCCGCGACCTCCGCCTTGACAGGGCGGCGTGCACTCCAGGCTGCACCACAGGTCCGTGCGTGCCACCCCAAGTCATCCCCAAGGCGGCCCTTCATCCTATACCCGTTCTTCGGGGTGCTCTCTTGGGCCCCTCCCGGGGCAGCGACGCGGGTCGCCTTGTTGCCCTGAAGTTCTTGTTGCAACTAAGTTGCAACTGTGTCGATTCTGACCTCGGAGCAGGTTCCAAGTGCTGGGGTCTCGCTCCGCACGAAGGCGCTGAGCTCCTCGGAGCGACTCCGGATCCTGGCGATGGCCGCGGTCGTCGTCGGCCTCCTGGCGTCGGGGGCTCTGATCCTCATGCTGGCGACGCCCCATCACTACAAGGTCTCGGGGAACGCCGTCTTCGGCGTGGGGACCGGACTCCTCGCCCTCACCCTCGGGATGCGCCACGCCTTCGACGCCGACCACATCGCGGCGATCGACAACACCACCCGCTCCATGATGCGCGAGGGCCGCCGGCCGCTGAGCGTCGGGTTCTTCTTCTCCCTCGGCCACTCGACGGTCGTCTTCGTGCTCACCATGCTCTTGGCCCTCGGACTCAGGGGACTCGGGTCAGCCGTCTCCGACCAGCACTCCACGCTCCACCAGGTCACCGGATTGGTCGGGACCTCGGTGTCGGGTCTCTTCCTCTATGTCATCGCGGGGATCAACGTGGTGATCCTGGTCTCGATCTTCCGGGCGTTCGGCGAGCTGCGCTCCGGCCGCTACGACGAGGAAGAGGTCGAGCGGCGCCTCGCCCAGCGGGGCTTGATGAACAGGATCCTGGCGCCGCTCTCTCGCCGGGTCGACGAGCCGTGGAAGATGTACCCCCTCGGCCTGCTCTTCGGCTTGGGGTTCGACACCGCTACCGAGGTCGGCCTGCTGGTCCTGTCGGGCTCGGCGGTGGCGAGCGGTCTTCCGCTCTGGGCCATCCTGGCGCTCCCGCTGCTGTTCGCCGGCGGCATGAGCCTGCTCGACACGATCGACGGATGCTTCATGAACTTCGCCTACGGCTGGGCCTTCTCGCATCCGGTGCGCAAGATCTACTACAACCTGGTCATCACCGGTCTCTCGGTGGCGGTGGCCTTCGTGATCGGGACGATCGAGCTCCTCTCGCTCCTGGGGAGCCAGCTCAACCTCCACGGGGTCGTCTTCGACTCGATCGGCGGCGTGAACCTGAACTCCGCCGGCTTCGTGGTGGTGGGCCTCTTCGTGGTGACGTGGGTCGTGGCCCTCGTCGTGTGGCGGTTCGCCGGGATCGAGCAGCGGTTCAGCGCCGCCACGCTCGTCGCCGACTCTGACGGCTGATCTCAGTCGAAGAGATCGGGGTCGGAGCGCACGATCTCGTCCCAGAGCGGCTGGAACGAGAACCACCCGGCGAGCGGGTTGCCGATCTGCTCTCTGGTGTAGCGAGCGTCGTCGGCGTTGACGTGCAGCGGGGTCCCCGCCGCTTCGGCGATCAGCTGCGCCTGAGCGGAGCGCTCCATGGTGACGAACCACCAGGCGGCCTCCTCGACGCTCTGGCCCACGGTGAACAGGCCGTGGTTCTGGTGGATCACCGCCTTGTGCGTGCCGAGCCCCTCCGCCAGCGCCTCGCCCGCGTCCGCCTCGAGCACGATCTTGCCGCCGAAGGCGGAGACGAGCACGTGGTCTTCGAAGAACGCACACGCGTCCTGGGTGATCGGGTCGAGCGTGCGTCCCAGCGAGGAGAAGGCCTTGCCATAGAGGGAGTGAGCGTGGGCGGCAGCGTTGACGTCCGGGCGAGCCTTGTGGACGGCGGAGTGGATGACGAACGCTGCCCGGTTGAGGGCCCCATCTCCTTCGACGACGTCGCCGTCGTGGTTCACCAAGATCAGGTCGGAGACCCGGACCTGGCGGAAGCTCATGCCGAAGGGGTTGACCCAGAAGTGATCGGTCCGCTCCGGGTCCCGAGCGGTGATGTGACCGGCGACGCCCTCGGAGAAGCCGTAGCGACCGAAGATCCGAAGCGCCCCTGCCAGACGCTCTTTACGGTGGCGACGCTCGTCCTCGAGCGAGTCGAAGGTCCCCGGCAGCACGGGTTGGGTTCTCTTGGCGCCCATGAGACCATCTTCAGCCATCGATGCACTCCTTGTCCATGTCGCCGCCACCCGGTGGCGCCATCGGGTGGCCGGGGCGGGGCCCCTACTCGGCCTTCTGGTCCTTGAGCCAAGTCTGGAAGCCGCCGAAGTGGGCCTCGGGATCGCGCTCGATCAGCACGGCGGTCCCCGTGGCCAGCAGGCCCCCGGAGGTGGCCAGGACGAGCTCGCCGGAGACGAACCACTTCTCGGCGTCCCGGCGATCGACCCACGCTCGGGCGATCAGCGGGTAGTCGAGGGGGACCGGCTTGACATAGTGGACGGTCAGGGTGCCGGTGACGCTGAGAGAGCCGTGCAGGAGCGGGACGTGGCCGAGGACCTCGTCGAGCACCGATGCGGTCCACCCTCCGTGGCCGACGCCCGGGCCACCCTCGTGCTTCGACGAGCACGAGAGCTCGTAGTGGGCGGTCTTGTCCTCGTCGAGCCGCTCAGAGACGATCCCGAGCTGGCAGAGCCCCGACTCCCTGCATCCTCCGCAGAGGGCCACGCCGCCCGCGGTGCGCGCCGGGGCCTGGAAGTCCCCGCCGACCCACGTGTGGATACCACTCAACTCGCTCATCGCCCCCCAGTTGTTTGGGACAGTCTCGCAGGAACCGACGTGCTCTCGTACGGCGGCGTGGCCGAGTTCGCTTAGCGAGGCTCGCGCGGCAGGCCGAGGACGGTCTCGGCGAGGATGTTGCGCTGCACTTGGGAGGTCCCGGCGTAGATGGTTCCCGCCGTGGGGTTGTAGAGCGTGCCGATCCACGAGGCGGTCGGGTTCGGCGCACTGGGGTCGTCGGTGCGGAACGCCTGAAGGGGCCTCCTGCCGTCGACGACCTGCGCCGCCATCCCGAACACGTCCAGAGCCAGGTTCACGACGTCCTTGTGGGACTCGCTCCAGTGGGGCTTGGAGATCGAAGCCTCGATCCTCTCGCAGAGCCGACGCCCTCCCGTCGGGGTAGGCGGTGATTTGGCGTGCATGTCGGGTC
>JADGOD010000154.1 GCA_017883125.1 Acidimicrobiales bacterium | reverse complement strand
GCGGAGTCTGAGTACACCGATGTCGGCAGCGCCCCGACCGGGCACATCCCGCTCGGCACGTGGTCGGTGAGCGAGGTGGCTGTCGAGTAGCGGTACTCGCTGGTCTGGTAGTGCAGCGAGAACGTGGCGATCGTGCCGGCGGAGAAGGTCGAGGTCGACGATGACTTCTGCACGGCGAGATCGATCGCCTCGGTGGTGTTGGTGCCCTCAGCGGCGATCGGGTTCGACCCGGCCCCCAGGGTGCCCGAGTAGGTGCCGGTCGCGTCGGCGATCGTCGTGATCGACTCGCTGTCGAAGGTCTCGGCGCCGCTGTTGTTGTCCAGGTTGGCTCCCTGGTGGAGGCTGGCGGCCGTGGGCGTGACGCCCGACCACGTCGCGGTGTTGCTCCGGAGGGGGACGGCGGCGACGAAGTTGAAGGTGTCGACACCCGAGGCAGCGAGGTTGGTCAGGGTCCACGAGACTTGCGTGTAGACGCCGCTCAGGACGCTCCCTGCGGCGGTGGTCGGGTTGGTGACCGTGGTGACCGAGGTCGGCGTGGGGCAGTTCGATGCCGCGGCCTTGATCATCGATCCTGAGCCGGGGTACTCCTGGGTCGAGCCCGGGTTGGTGCCTGACGCGTTGGTCGTGTTGTCCGTGTCCCCGCAGCCGAGGAACTCGAGGGCGGCGGGGAGGTAGACGGTGGCCGAGACGGTGTTGGTGGCGTGCACGGCGTTGTTGGTGGCGGTGACGGTGTAGGTGACGTGGTGGTCGTGGACGCCGCGGGGCAGCTCACCTTCGGGGCTGGGCTCGGTGACGGCGACCTTGAGCGGGGTGATCTGGGTGGTGCCGGTGCTCGAGTCCGAGCTCGTGTAGGACGTCGCACCACTGATGGGCGCGCCGGTGACGGAGTTGAACTGCGGGACGTAGCGGGGGTCCGTGTTGGCGTAGACGCTCGAGGTGTCCGTGTACGACGAGCCCGGCAGCACCGGGTTCGGACCGAGGTGCGTGCCGGTGTCCGTCTGGCCCTGGAGCTGGAACGACAGCGCCTGGGTCGAGCTCGGCTGCAGGTCGCCGACGTTTGACCAGATCAGGGTGGTCTTCCCGACAGAAGGCTCGCCGGCCAGGATCGTGGGGTCTCCGACGGAGCTGGCCACCCCGCTGTTGCTCAGCGAGCTCGTGCCGGCGACGTAGCTGACGCCGAGGGGGAGGATGTCGACGAAGGAGACGTTGTAGATCGGCGTGGCGGGACTTGACGTCGTGTTGGCGGCCGTCAGGGTGACTGTGGCCGGCGTCCCGTAGAGGACAGTCGCCGGGGCGCTCTCGCCCAGGCCGAGCTGCGGCGCAGCGGCGGTGGCGGTGGAGATGGTGACCGCACTCAGGGCGGCAATTGACAGGGCAAGGAAGACGCGTCGAAACATCCGGGAACTCTACGGCGCGAGAGGGCCTACAAGAAAATTCTTCCAGATCCTCGACGGGCGGACGGCGAGGGGATCAGATCCTCGACGTCCTCCGTCATCGAGGCAGCGCCTCTTGAGCAGCTCGCCTATGACTGGCCGGACTGGTAGATCTCCGTGAAGAGGTCGCCTTGTGCTGCCCCGGATCCGGTCTTGCCCCCACCCCTGCCGCGCAGGACGAAGGCGATCAGCGCGGCGAGGACGGCACCGGCCAGAGGGCCTGCGACGTAGACCCAGTAGCCGGTGAAGCTCGAGCCGACCAGGTCGGGACCGAAGGTGCGAGCAGGGTTCATCGAGACCCCGGAGATGGGGCTGGCCCACAGCCCGGCCAGGGCGATGTAGCTCCCGATGCCGAACGCACCGATGATCCCGACGTTCTGGGCTCCCGAGGCTGTGCCGAGGATGACGCTCACCAGGCCCGCGGTCAAGATGAGCTCCATCCAGAACGCAGCCATGTCCGAGTAGCCGGCGGCGGGGTAGTTCGATCCGTAGACGGCAGAGACGTTGATCACGGCGTGCAGGAACAGAGCGGCGGCGATCGCTCCGACCAGTTGGACGGTGATGTAGCCGGGCACTCGTCGCCACGGGAAGTCGTGTCGAAGGGCGAAGGCGATGCTCACGGCTGGATTCAGATGCGCTCCGGACACCTTGCCCATGAAGAGGATGATCGCCATGACGATCATCCCTGGAGCCACGACTTCCGCCGCTCGGCTGATCTCGCCGGGGAAGGCGTGGCTCATCATGCCGCCACCCGCGGCGACCAGCACCAAGAAGAATGTGCCGAGGAACTCGGAGAAGAGCCGGCGCCACTCCTGACGCGGGTCGTTGAAGTCGTTGATCCGGTCGATGAGGTTCTGCTCGTAGCGAGCAAGAGGTCCCTGGGTGGGGAGTTCCTGTTCCGTTGCCATCCTCGATAACACCTCCCAGGGCTCGAGCTCCTCGCGGCCCTCGCCGCTGCTTCCACGATGGTAGAACCCCAACGCCAGGACCACAGCCCCTCTGTCGGTCGGGGTCCTTGGAGGAGATGCCCGGAAGGCCCTCAGAGGGGCTTATCCAGCCGGTTCCACCTGGATCTCGTCGGGATGGCCGCCGGCTCCTCGGACCGTATGCGAATTCGAGTGAACAAAGTCGAGGCCCCGCCGGTAGTCATAGGTGATGCAACTCTTCACCGCTTCCTCAAAGCCCACACACGACGCCTCTCGGTCCTCGGGCCGAGCCCGACGCAGAGGGGTCGTCGTCGCTCTGATGCTGGTCAGCTTCGTCGCCGCCGCATGTGGCTCGTCATCGAACGACGCCTCGCCGATCGTCGCGACCTCGCCGAAGACCTCACCGGGAACCGCCGTGGGGGTCCATGTTGCCGTGGCGGCCGTTCCCGGAGCCGGTTCGGTCCTGGTCGGCCCCGACGGCAGGACGCTCTACTACCTGAGCACTGAGTCATCCACATCGATC
>JADGOD010000153.1 GCA_017883125.1 Acidimicrobiales bacterium | reverse complement strand
GTCCCTCTGGCCGAGTGGCGATGCAGGGCACTCTGGGGGCTCGGCTCGAGGACCTGTCTCCACATCACAGCACGGATCTGCCCGATCAGGGATAATATCGCTTGGCGCTGGATCAGCTCGGGTCTCCGGTCGAATGGGGGCGATGACGTGGGAAGAGGCTGGGGTGCCCGAACACTTGAGTGGGCCTACCCGTTCGAGCCCTATGGCCTCCCAGCAAACGAGATGCTCCTCGAGCGACTTGATGTTGGCCGTGGCACCACGGATTCTTGACGTCGCGTGTGGCTCTCGGTCGTCGCTCAACTCGCAGCGACGAGGGGTGCGGAGGTGTCCGGCATCGACGCGGCCGAGCCATCGATCGAGATCGCCCGGCTCCGCACACCTGAGGGCGACTTCTGTGTCGGTGACATGTTCTCACTTCCCTTCCCCGAGTCGTCGTTCGATCGCGCCACCGCTTTCAACGGGATCTGGAAGGGCGTCGACGCCGCCCTCTCCGAGGTCCACCGCGCCCTCGTCGATGACGGCCGATTCGGGATGACCTTCTGGGGCCGGCTCGACAAGTTCGGGCTCATGCCCTACTTCCTCAAGGTGATCGAGCGCTCCCCGCCGAGCCACGGGTCGGCGAGCATGAAGCAAGGTGACACCGGCAGGGGAGGGGTTGTCGAAGGGATGGCTTGAGTCGACCGGATTCGAGCTCCTCGAGCGCGGGTCGGCCGTGGTCGTGAACGAGTGGCCGGACGTCACGACGGCGGTCAGGGCGATGGCGGCAGCGGGTCCGTCGATCCCTGCGATCGAAGAGATCGGTTACGACGCCTTCTGCGACTCACTTCGCGACGCGATCACCCCGCTCTTCGATGCCAAGGTCGGGGTCCGGATCTCCTCCAAGTTCGGATGGGTCACCGCGCGGAGAGCATGAGCCATGGGGACCGTCGAGAGCAGCGCTAGGCCGATGTCGGGATCGACTGGGCGAAGTGGAAGAGGTCGTCGGGGTCGTAGGAGTCCTTGACCGAGATCAGCTTCGAGAGGTTCGAGCCGTAGTAGGCGTCCTGCCAGCCGGCCAGGGTGGGGTCGATGTAGTTCTGGTAGGCCCCTTGGGCCGGTGGGAGCACGAAGGCTGCCTGGGTCTGGAACCACTGTGAGCCCGCTTGGACGTCTGCCGGCGAGGTGCCGGTCGGCCAGGTGTAGCTGGCTTGGATCCCACAGAGCATGTCGCGGTGGATGAAGGCGGTGGCGGAGCCGTCGACCTGGTTGATCGCTCCCCCGTAGGAGTCAAAGGCGAGGCCACCGTTGACGGCCGGGATCTCGGTGGCCAGCGCGCTGGCCACCCGGACGGCGGCGCTCAGCTGTGCGGAGGACATCGGGACGTTGAGGTAGCCCGACTTGGCGCTGAACGACGAGCGCTGGAGGGTGCCCGCCGGATTCTGCATGGGCGAGTGGCATGCCGCAACGGTGAGCCCGGCGCAGCCGCCTTCGATCATCATGGCGTTGAGGTACTCCTCACTGCCGACGAACTCGTAGCTCGGTGCGGTCCCGATGGCGGAGAGTCGCGGGGCGAGCAGGTCGGAGAGATCGCTCTGGCTCCCGCAGAAGACACCACCGATCTGGACGAGATAGCCACCTTGCGGGGCACCCTGGGAGAGGACGAGGCAGTTCGACCACAGCTCGTCGGGGATGCTCGAAAGCCACTGCTGCCATGAGCCGAGCACGTCGGCCGCCGCGGCGAAGGGGAACTGGAGGGTGAAGAGCGAGATCGGCGGGATCGGGTGGACGGTGAAGCCGAAGGCGGTCACGACGCCGAAGTTGCCTCCACCTCCGCCTTGGCAGGCCCAGAAGAGGTCGGCGTCGGACTCTGGCGAGACGGCCAGCTGGCGGGCATCGGCGGTGACGATGCTCACTGATTGAAGGTTGTCGGCGAGGATGCCGTAGCTGCGGGCGAAGACGCCCACGCCGCCACCGAGGGTCAGGCCGGCGATCCCAACCGTGGGGCACGAGCCTCCGGGGAGGAGCATTCCTTGGTTGCCGATCGTGTTATAGACGTCGATGAGACGGGAGCCGGCGCCGACGGTGGCGCTCGTACCAGCGATCGAGATCGACGAGAGCTGGGAGACGTCGATGACGAGACCATCGCAGCTCGAGTAGCCGCCATAGCTGTGACCGCCCGAGCGTGAGGTCACCGGAATGCCGTGGACGCGGACGAAGTCGATGCAGCGAGCGACGTCTTCGGACGAGGCGACGTAGGCGATCGCCTGGGGGGTGAGGTTGGTGAACTTCGCGTTGTACAGCTCGCTGTCGATCGCATACGACGGGTTCGAGGGCAAGATGAGCGAGCCCGTCATCGCCGCCGCGAGCTGAGCCCAGTCGAGTCTCTTCGGACGCGGCACGCTCTTGTGGCCCGTCGATGAGCATCCAGCGAGGCTGAGCGCCCCACCAACTGCCGCGGCGGCGTAGAGGCCCCCGGTCAGGAAGGATCGACGGTTCACCGGGCGTTGAGTCCACCGTGGCTCGAGGTCTTCGTCCGCGTGAATCGACATGCCCCTTCCAGTCCGGATAGCGATCTCACCAGGCAGAACGATAGGTCACGGGGCCGTCGATCGGGAAGACTTCTCGAGCTCTTGTGGCTTCGAAGATCGCTTTAGGATGTCGGGTCAGAGCTGCGGGAAGACTGGAGCAAAGGTCACGACAGCGGTGGCCACCGGGCCATCGTGTACCTGCGGCGAGCGGACCGTGGCGGAGATGACCGAAGATCGCTTCCCGAATCGAAGTGGACGGCCCTCGACGACGAGCAGGCCCATGGGCGCGGGGCGCAGGAACTGCATCGAGATGTCGGTCGTGAAGGTCTCCGTCCCTGGAGGTGCTTGTGCGATGGTGACCATGAAGCCGATGGTGTCGACCATCGTCATGAGCACGGGACCTGCGATGGTTCCTCCCGGCCGGGTGTGGCCATCGAGGAACGAGGCGCTCGCGACGATGAGATCATCGCCGTAGTCATCGATGCTGAGAAACGCGCTCCTGTCCGACCTTGTACCTGATTCGGCGATGCTGGACTCATGGCGATCCCGTAGCTCGGCGAGCGTCATCGTGAACATGTCGAGCGAGGGTACTACCTGGGCTTGGCCTTGTTGAGGGACGTCTCGCTCTCAGCGAGGCCCGGGATCCGCCAGTGGCTTCTCCAGCACACGTCGAACCAGCGACCGAGAGGGCGATCTGAGCTGATCCGACTGTCGGTAGCATTCCCTCGTCGTGGCTCTCAGCGACCAACCTACGGACCGGGCCACCGATCAGGATCCAGCGACGTCGTCCCTGAAGCAGCCCGTCGAGGACGACATCGATGGCTGGCGATGCCGCTTCAGCGGTGGAAGGGGTGGAGTAGCACGCCGACGGCGGGACGCGTGCTCCGATCGTCAGAATTGAGAACGTTGACCACGACAAGCCCACCGATGCTCGCCGAGACCTCACGCGATTCGGTGTCTTCCAGAACGCGTCTTGGGGCCATGGGACCGGACCCTCGCCGTGGTGTTCTGCCGGAGTGTGGTGAGGGACGGGACCGATTTCGAACGTCCCGGGCATCCTGGATGCACCAAGAGGACCATCGGACGTCAAGGGTCATGGAGTCCTGATCAATAGTCCTTCTGTGTAGGATCTGGGGCGTTCAGCGGGTGGCACGGTCGTGCGCTATGGGGGCAACAATGGGTATCTTCCTGACAGAACTTCGTGGCCGGCTCAGGAACGCACGCAGTGAGCTCCACGAGACCAGCCTCCGGGCGGAGGCACTTGTCTCCTTTGTCGAGGAAGTGCGTGCCGATGTCGACGAGCTACGATCAACGATCGATCGGCTGAACGTCGCTCTCTCCGAGATCTCGCAGATCCGAGAGACCGCCGAGGCGAACCATGTTCGGACGATGCAGGCGCTGCGCGTCGTTCGGGACGACGACTCCAGAGCGCGAGCGGCGTTGCTTGAAGCCCGAGCGACTGATGAGTATGAAGCCGCATTCGACGAGGCCGAGCCCCTTGTCTCCGTCCTCATCAGCACGTACTCGAACTTCCAGCTGCTCGCCGAGCGCTCGATTCCGTCGATACTCGGCCAAACCTACGAGAATTGGGAGGTCATCGTCGTGGGTGACGCGGCGCCCGACGAGGCCAGAAGAGTCGTCGAGTCCTTCGGCGACAAGCGGATCAGCTTCGTCAATCTTCCGTACAGGGGGCCCTATCCAGAGAAGAAGCACGATGCGTGGCTGGTCAGCGGCACGATGCCTTGGAACACCGGCCTCTCGCTGGCACGCGGGAGGTGGATCGCCACGAACGGTGATGACGATGCCCTTCGACCCAAGCATCTCGAGAAGCTGCTCGCTCACGCCAGGGTGAATCGCGCCGAGGTCCCCTACGGGTATATCAACTTCGTGGAGCCAGACGGAAGGGTCAAGAGGTTGGGCGCGTCGCCTCCGCAGGCGTCTCACTGGCAGCTGCAGGCCTCTCTCCTTCACTCCTCTCTTCGGTTCCTCGCGATGCAGCCGAGCGATTGGATGTTCGGTGTGCCGAACGACGTGTCACTTCTTGAGAGGATGCTTCGCATCGGCGTGAGGTTCTCTCTCATGGAGGAAGAAGTCGTCGATTACTACCCATCCGCGCTGTGGTCCGGAGAAGAGGGACGTCCAGCCTACGATCAGTCGACCCCTTATCCCGCGGTTTCATCTCCGAACCGGCAGTTTGCACCAGAGGACGACAGATGATGGGACGACCGAGCACCGGGTCGGATCCTTCTGGGGTCTGCATCCAGGGAGCGGAGGAGGATCGCGTGAAGAAGAAGCGTCAGATCGCTCGAGAGAGATGACGGCCGGAGTGGGTGACCGTGCAGCTCGAGGCTGGAGCCCGTGCACCGGTGGACGGCGCGGGGTGGCTCGCGCAGCGAACTCCGCCTCGGGCG
>JADGOD010000152.1 GCA_017883125.1 Acidimicrobiales bacterium | reverse complement strand
GGTTCGAGGTCCAGCCTCAGAGCCTCCACGTCCAGCCCGAGGTGGTCGTCATCGAGCGGGCGGCCAACGCTCTCGCCCACGGGCACGATCCCTATCAAGCGCGGATGGTCCACGGCCATCTCGTCGGGCAGGCGCCGAACCTGCCCGCCTATGAATCGTTCTTCCCCTACCTGCCGGCGATGGCCGTCTTCGGCCTGCCCGCCGCCACATCACTCCCTCCCAAGCTCACCGACGGGCGGATCTTCTTCCTTCTCGCCACGGCGGTGACCATCGGATGGGCACTTCTGACGCTTGCCGCTCCCGGCAACAGAAGGCTCCGGGCGCTCCAGGTGGCGATGGCCTTGCCCTGGGCGGCCCTGGCCATCGCCACCGGCGGCGATGACCTACCAATCGTCGGGCTCCTTCTCCTCGCCGTGGTCCTCGCCCAGCAGCGACGGCCAGGTTGGGCCGGGGTCGTCCTCGGAGTGGTCTCGGCCATGAAGTTCACCGCCTGGCCGCTCGCCCTCCTGCTCCTCTTGGCTGCGCGCGATCCGAAGGGACGACGAGCGCCGGGTCGGATGGCGGTCGGGATCGCAGCGATCGGGGTCCCCTTGGTCGTCATCTTCTTCGCCATGGATCCGGCCACCTACATCGCCAACGTGATCGAGTTCCCCCTCGGGCTCTCGGGGGTGACCTCTCCCGCCGGGTCTGCGCTGCCGGGGCACATCTTGGTGACCGCGTTCCCTGGGCTCCGCCACGTGCTTCCCGCCGTCGTCGCCGTCCTGGGCGGCGCGGGGCTGGTCTGGTATCTCTGGCGTCGCCCACCAGGCGACCCGGCCAAGGTCTGCCAGGTTGCCGGCATCGTGCTCTTGGCGGGGATCCTGGTGGCACCCGCGACCAGGATCGGGTACCTGATCTACCCGCTCAACTTCTTCGTGTGGTCCTGGATGCTCTCCACGAGGGACCGCTCATCGACCCTCGATGCACTCGAGCCTGCGGATCGAGCGCCTTGATCTGGCTACGAGGCGGCGGATGCCTGGTAGAGCCGGACGGTGAAGCGGGTTGACTGAGCGCCGCTGGTGCTGAAGGTGGTGGGGTTGACCACTACGCCTTGCTCCCAGTACCAGCCGTCACTGCCTGCTCGTTGGGCCAGCATCTCGACGCCCTTCTGGCCGACCGGGGCCCCGGTCGAGAAGATCCGCCAGCTGCGTCCCTTGAGCTGCTCATGGAAGAACGTGTAGATCGCCTGGGCGGACGCCGAGCTCTTGAAGACGAGGGAGCGGTCGAACGAGGTGGCGTCCCCACCGGTGTGCGGCGTGCCGACCTTGACGGCTCCGGCTGGGATCACCACGGCATTGAGGATGTCGTCGGGGGGCTCGCCGGCCGTGACCAGGGGAGTGAAGGGGTTGGTCGCCGACGGGGTCAAGCCCGAGACGTTCGAGAGCTTGGGCGAGACCTTCGTCGAGGGGGGAGGGCTCGCCGTGATGATGTTGATGAAGATCACGATCGCGAGCATCCCGGCCGCGCAGATCGGGACGATGGCGGCATACTTCAAGCTGGTCGGGCGGAATCCCGTGGGGGGCAGTGGTGCCTTGGGGGCCGCGGCCGACGACGGGGTCTCGAGATCGATACTCACGACGTCAAGCCTAGGGGAGCGGGAGGAGCTGCTGGGTGGCGGCCGAACCCCATCCCATGTGGTCGATGGGGCCGTGGCCGCTGCCGATCTCCCAGCTCTGGGCGCGCTCGATCGCACCGTGGACGAACCTCTTGGCTGATTCGATCGCCGCTAACGGCGTCGCTCCCCGGGCGAGGCCGGCGGCGGTGGCAGCGGCCATCGAGCATCCCGTCCCGTGGTCGTTGCGGGTCGTGACCCGGGTGGCGTCGATCTCGTGGACCCCATCGGGACCGACGATCACGTCCGGGGCCCGGGTGGCGGTGACCCCCTCGCTGAGGAGGTGCCCTCCCTTGATGACCGCCCAGGTAGCGCCGAGCTCGGTGAGCGCCCGCCCGGCATCGGCCATGGCGGCGACGTGATCGAGCTCCGAGACGTCGATCCCGAGAAGGACGGCGGTCTCGCGGAGATTGGGGGTGACCACAGTGGCGTAGGGGATCAGGGCGTCTCGGTACGCCTCGACGCCCCCTTGCTCCATGAGGGGGTGCCCGGTCGACGAGACCAGCACGGGATCGACCACGAGCGGAGCGAGCCTCCCGGTGGCGGCGAGTGCGGCGACGGCCTCGATCGTGCGGGGCCGGGCCAGCATGCCTGTCTTGACGGCGTGCACTGTGATGTCCTCGAGGACCGTGGTGACCTGGGTGATGACCATCTCGGCCTCGAGGGCGGCGATCGCCGTGACCTCCACCGTGTTCTGCGCGGTGATGGCGGTGATCGCCACCGTGCCGTGGACCCCGTAGGCGGCGAACGTCCGGAGATCGGCCTCGATTCCCGCTCCTCCACCGGAATCGGAGCCGGCGATGGTCATGGCGACACGTGGGGTCATGGACCAAACCTAGCGAGGTGACGGGTTGGGCGGACCAGCTGGTGGTCCCGCCATAGTCTTGGATTCATGGACGACGGCCTTGTCATCGCTGGGAGACGACTCGAATCGCGTCTGATCATGGGAACGGGCGGCATGGTGAGCCTCGCTCAGCTGCGCCGAGCGCTGGTCGCCTCGGGCGCCTCGATGGCCACGGTGGCGGTTCGTCGGGTCGACCCCTCGACCGAGGGGGGGCTCCTCGAGTTGTTCGAGGAGTTGGGCATCGCGGTCCTCCCCAACACCGCAGGGTGCTTCACCGCTCCCGAGGCGGTGACCACCGCGCACCTAGCGCGTGAGGCCTTCGGGACCTCCTGGGTGAAGCTCGAGGTGATCGGAGACGACCAGACCCTGCTCCCGGACTCCGTCGAGCTGCTTCGGGCGGCGGAGGCGCTGGTCGATGACGACTTCACGGTCCTGGCCTACGCCCCTGACGATCCGGTGGTGGCCCGGAGGCTCGAGGAGGTGGGATGTGCGGCGGTCATGCCGTTGGGCTCACCGATCGGTAGCGGCCTCGGGATCAGCAACCGTCACGCCATCGCCATGATCACCGAGGCCTTGGAGGTCCCCGTCCTCCTCGATGCCGGCCTTGGGACGGCCTCGGACGCCGCGGTGGCGATGGAGCTGGGCTGCGACGGGATCCTGGCGGCTTCGGCGATCAACCGGGCGCAGGACTCCGCGGCCATGGCCCGCGCCATGGCCCTCGCCGTCGAGGCCGGCCACCTGGCCCGGGGGGCGGGCCGGATCCCGCCTCGATCCTTCGCGGAGGCCTCGAGCTCGTTCCTCGGTCTCGCCGACCTGTGACTGACCCGATCACCTCTTCGGTGCCTGCAACGGCCTTTGGGCGGGAGTCGAAAAACACGTCTTCGTAACTACCACCGTGTGACCCATCAGGGGTACCATTTGGTACCGAGTGTCGGAACAAGGTGGGTGGATGATGGAAGAGATCACGGAGCAGTCCAAGTGGTTCAGCGGAACGCAGGTGTGCGGTTTGGTGGGGATCACGTATCGCCAGCTCGACTACTGGGCGCGTACCGGGCTCTTGACGCCATCGATCGCCGAAG
>JADGOD010000151.1 GCA_017883125.1 Acidimicrobiales bacterium | reverse complement strand
GGTTCCTGCCCGACAAGGCCATCGACCTGGTCGACGAGTCCGCCAGCAAGCTCCGCATCGAGATCGATTCGATGCCGACCGAGCTCGATGTCGTGACGCGCCGCATGCGCCAGCTCGAGATCGAGAAGGTCGCACTCGAGAAGGAGACCGATCCCGCCTCCGCCGAGCGGCTGGCCGCCCTGGAGGCCGAGCTGGCCGACCTCACCGAGGAGGCCTCGGAGATGACGGCGCACTGGCAGGCGGAGAAGGGCCAGATCGAGGCCATCCGCTCGCTCAAGACCCAGCTCGAAGAGCAGCGCGGCCAGGCCGATCGCCTCGAGCGCGAGGGCGATCTGGCCGGCGCCTCGGCGATCCGCTACGGCGAGGTCCCTGCTCTCGAGTCGCAGATCGATGAGGCCACCGAGAAGCTCGTCGAGCTCCAGTCGGGGAAGCGCTTCTTGAAAGAGGAGGTCGACGCCGAAGACGTCGCCGGCATCGTCTCGAGCTGGACCGGTGTCCCGGTGGCCCGGATGCTCGAGGGCGAGGTCGCCAAGCTCACGTCGATGGAGAGCCTCCTGCACTCGCGGGTGGTGGGCCAGGACGAGGCCGTCGTGGCCGTGGCGAACGCCATCCGCCGCTCACGCGCCGGGCTGTCGGACCCGAACCGCCCGATCGGCTCGTTCCTCTTCATGGGTCCCACGGGCGTGGGCAAGACCGAGCTGGCCCGAGCCCTGGCCGAGTTTCTCTTCGACGACGAGAAGGCCATGGTCCGGATCGACATGAGTGAGTACATGGAGAAGTTCGCCGTCTCTCGCCTCGTCGGCGCCCCTCCGGGCTACGTCGGCTACGAAGAGGGTGGCCAGCTGACCGAGGCGATCCGTCGCCGCCCCTACGCCGTGGTCCTGCTCGACGAGATCGAGAAGGCCCACCCGGATGTCTTCAACCTCCTGCTCCAGGTGCTCGAAGACGGACGGCTGACCGATGGTCAGGGCCGGACGGTCGACTTCACCAACTCAGTCCTGATCATGACGTCGAACCTGCCTGGGGAGCCGACGGACTTCTTCAAGCCCGAGTTCGTCAACCGGATCGACGAGATCGTCCGGTTCCGCTCGCTGACCGAGGAGGATCTCGGGACGATCGTCCGCATCCAGCTGGGCCGGCTCCGCGGCCGCCTGGCCGAGCGCCGTCTCGGGCTCGTGGTCACCCCGGAGGCCGAGCGCCATCTGGCCCACCTCGGCTTCGATCCCGATTTCGGTGCTCGCCCGCTGCGTCGAGTGATCCAGCGCCAGATCGAAGACCCCTTGGCGCTCAAGCTCCTGGAAGGCGCGTACCTCGACGGCGCCACCGTGACGGTGGACCTCGAGGGTGAAGCGGTCGTCTTGGGTTGAGCTGTCCGCACCTCCCGGCGAACGAGGTTTCCCCGATACTGTGACGGGACCACACGAGACCCGGGGGGGACGATGGCAACGACGATGATCGACGGCCGGCAGGTCAGCTACGAGGTGTTTGGCGAGGGCCGGCCGATCATCATCACTCCGGGAGGCCGGTTCTCGAAGGACACGCCGGGGATCCGACCTCTGGCCGAAGAGCTGGCCGCAGCGGGGTACACGGCGATCATCTGGGACCGTCCCAACACGGGTGCCTCTGATGTCAACTTCACCGGCGAGAACGAGTCAGAGACGCAGGCCGAGGCACTGGTGGGCCTCCTCCGGGCGCTCGACGTCGGCCCGACGATCCTCATGGGTGGCTCCGGTGGCGCCCGGGTCTCGCTGCTGGCGGCCGCGCACCACCCTGACGTGGCCGCTGGGCTGATCATGCTCAACATCACCGGCGGGGTGTACGGCCTCCTCGGCCTGGCCCAGGTCTACGGAGCGGGGTCCTTCGGGGCGGCCTGGGAGGGCGGCATGGAGGCGGTGGCGGCCCTTCCCGAGTGGGCCGAGGTCCAAGCGAAGAACCCGCGCAACACCGAGCTGATCCTCAGCCAGGACCGCGCTGAGTTCCTCGCCACCATGGAGCGCTGGATGCAGGTCTACTGCCCGGTCGCCGGCTCGATCGTTCCGGGGATCACCGACGCCGAGCTCGGGAAGCTGGAGCTCCCGGTGATGGTCTTCCGCAGCGGCGCCTCCGACCCCCACCACCGCCGTGAGACCTCCGAAGCGGCGGCGGCGGCGATCCCCGGCGCCGCCCTGGTGGAGCCGCCCTGGGGTGACACCGAGTGGGTCGATCGGGTTGCGGAGGCCATGGCCGGTAGCGGCGACGGGCTGTTCAAGAACTGGCCGCAGCTCGCTCCGCAGCTCGTCGAGTTCGCCCGATCGATCTGAGCGCACGTCGCAGCTGACGCGAGAAGGCCCCCGGCCCCTGGTGACATCTGCCACCAGGGGCCGGGGGCCTCCGTCGTTCTCTGCGGGACCTCAGCGAGGGTCCCGCCGCACTCCCTAGAGGCGGTAGAGCTTGAGCGCGTTCTCGCTCAGGATCTTGCGCTGCTGGTCCTCGGTCAGGTCCTCCATGTTCTGCAGGGCCACCTTGAGCGGGTCGGGGTAGATGCAGGTCGGGTGCGGGAAGTCCGTCTCGAACATGATGTTGTCGGCACCGACGGACTCGACCGTGCGTCGGATGTCCTTGCGCTCGAACCATGTGGTGGCGTAGAGCTGGCGGCGGAAGTACTCAGAGGGACGCAGCTCGAGCTCAGCCAGGAGGTGCGGAGCGTTCTCCTCCATCTCGTAGTCGAGGGCCTCGAGGACGAACGGGATCCAGCCGGTGCCGCTCTCGACCGAGACCATCTTGAGGTCGGGGAAGCGGTCGAGGAGGCCGGAGCAGATCACGTTGACCACGACGCGGGCGTTGCCGATGAAGAGCATCAGACCACCGATCCCGAGGGCCACGTCCTCGTGCTGGCTGGGCCACGAGTAGTCGCCGAAGTAGTTCATCGTGGTCAGGCTGGCCCCGATGTGGAAGTGGACGGGGAGCTTGAGCCCGCTGCACGTGGCCCACAGCGGGTCCCACGCCTTGGAGGCCAGGTCGGGCGCCCCGAGGTCCTGGGGGTCCGAGGTCATGTTCACGCCGCGGAAGCCCATGGCGGCGAGGCGCTTCGCCTCGGCCACCGCGGCGTCGACGTCCCAGCCGGGGATCACGCCCATGGGCAGGAGCCGGAAGTCGGCGTCCTGCTGGATGCCCGACATGTAGTCGTTGAACATCTGGATCAGCGAGAGGCGGAACGGGACGTCCTCGACAGCCGCGGAGATGCCCTGGCCGCCGAGTCCGATGATGTTCGGGTAGAGGACCTCTGCGAAGATCCCCATCTCGTCCATCATCTCGACGCGGGCCTTGGGGTTGTAGGCGCCCTCGTGGATGTCGTCGCGGGTCCACTCGAAGAGGCCCTTGTTGGCGTTGATCTTCGAGCCATCGCGCCCGATGACGCCGCCACCGCCGGCGCGGCCGAGGTGAATGTCACCGATGACCCACTGGGGCACGCCGTCGGCGTCGTCCACCACCCGGGGCATCTTGTCCTGCATCGAGGCGGGCGCCTGGGACGTCCAGATGTCGTACGGCTCGGTCAGGTGCGTGTCGGTGTCGATTACACGGATCTGGCTCAGGTCCAGTGCCATTGGGTCCCCCCCGGGTCGATGAGCGTGCGTGACGTCAACCAACACGCCACCGCTAGTAGCTGACATCCCAACCTTAGGAGGGTTCTCTCCACTCCGCCAGGAGACACCGGCCGGGCGCGCGGAGAGAGCCCTCCCCTCAAGGGCGTCGAGCTCTGAGGACTACGATGGAGGCGCAACGGCCCCGAATCCCGAACGAGGAGCAGCAACGTGCCGGCAACCGTGGTCGTGGGTACCCAGTGGGGCGATGAGGGCAAGGGGAAGCTCACTGACCTCTTGGCCAGGGAGATGGATGTCGTCGTCCGCTACCAGGGCGGCCACAACGCCGGTCACCGGATCGTCGTCGAGGGCGAGGCCTTCGCCCTCCAGCTGATCCCGAGCGGGATCCTCTATCCGTCGGTGACCCCGGTGATCGGCAACGGCGTGGTCGTCGACCCCTCGGTGCTCCTCGAGGAGATCGACACCCTCGAGGCCAAGGGCGTGGACACCTCGGCGCTGATGGTCTCGGGCAACGCGCACCTGATCATGCCGTACCACCGTGAGCTCGATCGGGTCACCGAGCGCTACCTGGGCAAGAGCGCGCTGGGCACGACCAAGCGGGGGATCGGACCGGCCTATGCCGACAAGGCCACCAGGGTCGGGCTCCGGGTCCAGGATCTCCTGGACGAGAAGATCTTCCGCCAGAAGCTCGATGTGGTGCTCAAGGAGAAGAACGCTCTCCTGGCCAAGGTGTACAACCGCCTGCCCTTCAACGCCGAGGAGATCACCGAGTTCTACATCGGCCAGCTCGCTCCCCGCGTCGCCCCGATGATCGGTGACACCGTCGGCTTCCTGCACGAGGCCATGGCGCAGGGCAAGAACCTGCTGCTCGAAGGTGCCCAGGCCACCTTCCTCGACCTCGATCACGGGACCTACCCCTTCGTGACCTCGTCGAACCCGGTCGCCGGCGGGGCGTGCACGGGGAGTGGCCTCGGCCCGAGAGATCTGGGCAGGATCGTCGGCATCGCCAAGGCCTACGTCACTCGGGTCGGCGCGGGCCCGTTCCCCACCGAGGTCTTCGGTGAGCTCCAGGATCTCCTCGTCGAGCGGGGCCACGAGTTCGGCACCAACACCGGCCGGATGCGCCGCTGCGGATGGTTCGACGCCGTGATGGCCCGCCAGGCCGTGCGTCTCAACTCGCTGACCGAGGTGGCGCTGACCAAGCTCGACATCCTCGACACCTTCGAGACGGTCAAGGTCTGCGTGGGCTACGAAGCCGACGGCGTGCGCTACGACTACCCGCCCTACCACCAGTCGGTCCTCCACAAGGTCACGCCGATCTACAAAGACCTCCCCGGATGGAAGATGGATCTCAGCGAGATCACGTCCTTCGACGACATGCCCGAGAAGGCACGGGAGTACGTGGCGTTCCTGGAGAACCAGATCGGGGTTCCGGTGCGGCTCGTCGGCGTGGGACCTGGTCGCGAGCAGTTCGTCACCTTCCCGTCGGCGTGAGCGCACCGCGCACCGCCGTCGTTGTCGGCTCGGGAGGCCGCGAGCATGCCATGGCCCGGGCGCTCGCCGCCTGCGGCGCTGAGGTCACCGTCACCCCGGGCAACCCGGGGATGCCCTGCACGCTGCCGAACGGCCACGTGCGAACCGATCCCCGGAGCGCGCTCGAGCTCGAGGCCGATCTCTTCGTGGTGGGACCTGAGGTCCCCCTGGTCGAGGGCCTGGCCGACCAGCTGCGGGAGATGGGCCGACTCGTGGTCGGCCCCGGTGCCGATGGGGCTCAGCTCGAGGGCTCGAAGGCCTTCATGAAGGATCTGCTGGCCGACGCCGGCATCCCCACCGCCCGCCACTGGACCGTGAGCGATCTCGGCGAGGCCACCGAGGTGCTCGCCGATCTCTCCCCTCCCTACGTGATCAAGACCGATGGCTTGGCTGCGGGCAAGGGTGTACTGGTCACGAACGATCTCGACGAGGCCGTCGGCGACGTGGCCGACAAGCTCGCCGGCCGCTCGTTCGGAGCCGCCGGCACGACGGTGGTCATCGAGGAGGGCCTCACCGGTCCGGAGTGCTCGCTGATCGCCCTGTGCGACGGGACCCGGGCGGTGCCCTTCGCACCGGCACAGGACTTCAAGAGGATCTTCGACGACGATGAGGGGCCCAACACCGGGGGGATGGGCGCGTACTCGCCGATGCCCTCTGTCGACGACGAGATGGTGGCCTCGCTGATGGAGGCGGCCGTCAACCCGACGCTCGACGCGCTCCGGGCCCGGGGGATCGACTACCGGGGGCTCCTCTACGCGGGGCTCATGCTGACCGAGTCGGGCCCCAAGGTCATCGAGTTCAACGTCCGCTTCGGCGATCCCGAGGCTCAGGCTGTCCTCCCCCGGGTGAGCAGCGATCTCTTCGAGCTGTTCCGCCAGGCGGCGTCAGGGTCGCTGGGCGATGCCCCGAGGTTCCGCGAGGAGGTCGCGGTGACCGTCGTGCTGGCGGCCAAGGGATACCCCGGGACCCCCGAGACCGGCGCGGCGATCACCGGGCTCGGTGACGATGGCCAGCTGGCGGCACCGCTCGCCGGGGTGATGGTCTTCCACGCCGGGACCACCCGCCCCGATCCGCAGGGGCCCTTCCGGGTCTCCGGTGGGCGCGTGCTGGCGGTCACCGCGCTCGCTCGGACGCTCAGAGAGGCTCGCTCGCTGGCGTACGACGCCGCGGACCAGATCGATTTCGACGGCATCCAGCGCCGAGGAGACATCGCGGCCACAGCCGCAGAAGAGGAGGCAAGGGCATGATTCCCCGCTACTCACCGGCCGACATGGCGGCTCTGTTCAGTGATGAGGCCCGCTTCGGCGCCATGCTCGAGGTCGAGCTGCTGGCCGCCGAGGCCCTAGCCGGCCTCGGGATCGTCCCTCCGGCCGATGCCGCCGCGTGCCGAGCCCGAGCGCCGCAGATCGATGCGGCGTTCGTCGCTGCCGTCGACGAGCGCGAGGCGGTCACCAACCACGACACCGCCGCCTTCGTCGACATCGTCCAAGACCGGATCGGTGCTCCGGAGGGGGCGTGGATCCACTACGGGCTCACCTCCTCTGACGTGGTCGACACCGCACTGTGCTGGCAGCTGACCAAGGCAGCGGATCTGCTCCTCGAGGCGTCGGGTGGCCTGGTGGCGGCGCTCGCCCGCCGAGCCCGAGAGCTGATCGACGTCCCCGTCGTCGGCCGAACCCACGGGATGCACGCCGAGCCCACCACCTTCGGCGCCAAGTTCTCCCTCTTCGCCCTAGCGGCAGATCGAGACAGGGTCCGCCTGGCCCGGGCTCGCGACGCCATCGCCGTGGGGAAGCTGTCCGGAGCGGTGGGGACGTACTCGAACATCGATCCGGTGGTCGAGGACTTCGTCTGCGAGGCCCTGGGCCTGACCCCGGTCCCAGCCACCCAGGTCATCGCACGCGATCGCCATGCCGAGCTCCTCTACGCGTGCGCGTCCGTGGGTGCGACGATCGAGCACCTGGCCACCGAGATACGCCACATGGCCCGCTCCGAGGTCGGAGAGGTCGAAGAGGCGTTCCGGCCGGGCCAGAAGGGCTCCTCGGCGATGCCGCACAAGCGAAACCCGATCCTCTCGGAGCGGCTCAGCGGGCTCGCGCGGGTCCTGCGCGGGTACCTCGGCGCCGGCCTCGAGGACATCGCCCTCTGGCACGAGCGGGACATCTCGCACTCCTCGGTCGAGCGGATCATCCTCCCCGACGCCTCGATGCTGACCTGCTACGTCCTACGCAAGGCCACCGAGCTGGTCGACGGGCTCGTGATCAACGTCGAGCGGGCCCGCCGCAACCTCGATGAGGGGAGCCTCGGTCTCGTCTACAGCCAGTCGGTCCTGCTGACCCTCATCGATCACGGGATGACCCGTGACAGCGCCTACCGGATCGTCCAGCGCGCCGCCCGTCAGGCGGTGGAGAACAGCGAGGCCTTCCGTCCGATCATCGAGGCCGACCCCGAGGTCACGCTGAGCCACGAGGAGGTCGACCGAGCCTTCGACCTCGATCGGATGCTGGTGCACCGCCACCGCTTCATCGACGCGCTCGACGGGCTGGGGGCCTGAGAGATGGCGAGCCCGCTCGAGGCACTCGGCCTCGTCAAGCTGCGGACCGGGAAGGTCCGTGAGCTCTTCACGCTCGACGAGACCCGGCTGATCATGGTGGCGTCGGACAGGATCAGCGCCTTCGACGTGGTCATGGCCGAGCCGATCCCCGACAAGGGCCGCGTGCTCACGGCCATGACGGCCTTCTGGAGCGAGGAGCTCGGAGAGGTCGCCCCGGGAAGCCTCATCAGCTGCGACCCGGCGGTGATCGATGCCGAGGTGCCTGGGTTCGCGGATCTCGACGAGCTCCACGGCCGCACGATGCTGGTGCGCGCCGCCGAGATGCTCCCCCTCGAGTGCATCGTGCGGGGCTACCTCGCCGGACAGGCCTGGGAGGAGTACGCAGCGTCGGGAACGATCCACTCGATGGCGGCACCCCAAGGCCTCCGGCTGGCGGAGCAGCTTCCCGAGCCGATCTTCACGCCCTCGACCAAGGCGGAGGCCGGCCACGATCTCAACATCGACCTCGACACCGCTGCGGGGATCGTGGGCGCCGAGCGCCTGGCCGAGGCGATGGAGATCTGCCTCGGTCTCTACCGGGCAGCTGCCGAGCGCTGCGCCAGGGCCGGGTTCATCCTGGCCGACACGAAGTTCGAGCTCGGGGTGGTCGACGGCCGCCTCGTCTTGTGCGATGAGGTGGTCACGCCGGACTCCTCGCGGATCTGGCCCGCCGATCAGGTCGTGCTGGGCGAGACCCCGCCCGCCTTCGACAAGCAGCCGTTCCGGGACTGGCTGGCCGCGCAGCCCTGGGACCGGACGCCTCCTCCGCCGACGGTCCCGGCCGACGTGGTGACCGCGACGTCGGCCCGCTACCGAGCGGCCTACGAACGGGTGACGGGACGGTCCCTTTCGGAATGGTACGGTCCCTCGTCGTGAGGTTCGTTGCGCGAGTAGAGGTCCGGCTCCGCCCGGGGATCGCCGATCCTGAGGGAGCAACCATCGAGCGGGCGCTGCCTGCGCTCGGTTTCGACGGCATCGCCTCGGTCCGAGCAGGGCGATCGTTCCTCGTCGAGCTCGACGCCGCTGATCTCGAGACGGCTCGATCACATGCCGCGGCGCTGGCGGACCGGCTCTTGGCCAACCCGGTGATCGAGGAGAGCGTCATCGAGGTCACCCCGGCCTGATGTCTGGAACCGTCGGCGTCATCGTCTTCCCCGGAACTAACTGCGAGCACGACGCCGTCGAGGCACTCGAGCGCCTCGGGGCCGACGCCCGCCTCGTCTTCCACACCGAGACCTCGCTCCAGGGGCTCGATGCACTCGTGCTCCCCGGCGGATTCGCTCACGGGGACTACCTGCGCCCCGGGGCCATCGCCCGGTTCAGCCCTATCATGGAGGCGGTGTCCGCATTCGCCAGCGACGGTGGACCGGTGGTCGGGATCTGCAACGGCTTCCAGGTGCTCTGCGAGGCCCACCTGCTCCCTGGAGCGCTCCAGAAGAACCGGGGGCTCACGTTCCTCTGCGAGTCCGCGGTTCTGAGGGTCACCTCGACCCGGTCGGTGCTCACCAGCGGCGCCGAGCTCGGCCAGGAGCTCGTGGTGCCGATCAACCACTTCTCGGGGAGCTACACCTGCGACCTCGAGACGCTGCGCCAGCTGCGCGACGAGGACCGGATCGTGCTCCGCTACGTCGAGAACCCCAACGGCTCGCTCGACGACATCGCCGGGATCTCGAACGAAGCGGGCAACGTCGTGGGCCTGATGCCGCACCCGGAGCGGGCGTCGTCGCCACTGCTCGGGTCCGAGGACGGCCTCGTCCTGCTCTCTTCGCTGCTGTCGGCCGCCGCAGTCGCCTGAGCGGCTCGGCGGGACCTCTCTAGGCCCGACGGGTGCGCTTGACGCCCGCCTTGATCAAGACCGCCGGCATCACGCCCGCCTCGCGCCAGGTGGAGTAGTCGATCCCCTTGCGCTCCCCATAGGCCTTGGCCGAGGAGATGAAGTCCTTCTCGAGCTTCTTGAGATCGAGGGTCGACGAGAGCCGCTTGAGCTCCGCTTCGAGGTCCTTGCGCTCCTGGCGGAGGAGAAGGGCGTCAAGAGCGTCCGCCGTGACGAGCTCGGCGTTGATGGCGTTGATCCGACGCTCCACCGAGGTCGGGGTGCGCTTGCGGCCCCGCTTCCCGCGGCTGGCGGCGATCGCCTCGAGGTACTTGCGCACAGCGGCGCCCTCACGTCGTCCTTGGGCGAGGGCGTCCTTGTGCTCCTTGGTCATCGTTGACTTGGGTGCTGGGCTCATTTGGACGGCTCCTTTGGGGGGTTAGGTGCACAGAACTTCAATCACCGGAACTGGCGAGAGATGTACGTCATGCTATTGATGACTTTATGCCACTTCATCATACTTATGGAAATCGACTCCTGATGCCGCTCTATACCTGAAATTCCTAAGAATTATATGATTGTTTCCCGGGATCCTTTGCAGGCTCATGCTTCCCAACGGTCGAGAACCTCTCATCACGGGATCGTCATCGGCCTATTCGGAGTATGAGAATCCTCTCATCGACGATCGTCAAGGGCGAGAGGTGCTCCGATTGGGCGTTATCCATAGTGGAGGACCGTTGAGAGTCCTTCGACGCTGACCGGAGGTTTCTGTAGGGGTTCTCTGACAGACCTCGGAATCCGCCTTCACGCACAGCTCGGGGGCGGAGACCAGCCGGCTGCTCCTCCGCTGAGGACTCCAAGCGGCCAAGGTAAGTTTGGGAGATGGCCACCAACTCCCCGTCCGAAGAGCCGCTGCACCGTGCACTCGGGCTGACCGATTCGGAGTTCGGCGAGATCGTCGACGTCCTCGGCCGCCAGCCGAACTCTCTCGAGCTGGCGCTCTATGGCGTCATGTGGTCGGAGCACTGCTCGTACAAGTCGTCACGGATCCACCTGAAGCGCCTGCCCACCGAAGGTCCGACCGTCCTGGTGGGTCCCGGCGAGAACGCCGGCGTGGTCGACGCCGGCGACGGGATCGCCGTGGCGATCCGGATCGAGAGCCACAACCACCCCTCGGCCATCGAGCCCCACCAGGGCGCGGCCACGGGCGTCGGCGGGATCCTCCGCGACATCTTCACGATGGGGGCACGCCCCCTGGCGATCATGGACCCACTCTTCTTCGGTGTCCCCGATGACGCGCGCCAGCGGTGGCTCGTCGAGGGCGTGGTGGGCGGGATCTCGAACTACGGCAACTCGGTCGGCGTCCCGACCGTGGGCGGTGAGCTGACCTTCGACCGCTGCTACCAGACCAACCCGCTGGTCAACGTGCTCTGCGTGGGTGCGCTCCCCGTCGAGCGCCTCGTCCTCGGCCAGGCATCCGGGACCGGGAACCTCGCGGTCCTGCTCGGCTCGTCGACCGGCCGCGATGGGATCGGCGGAGTCTCCGTGCTCGCGTCGGCCGGCTTCGACGGCGAGGACGGGGCGGCCAGCCTCGATGACGCCAAGCGACCGAGCGTCCAGGTCGGTGACCCCTATGAGGAGAAGCGCCTCATCGAGGCCTGCCTCGCGCTGCTCGATGAGGGACTCGTGGTCGGGATCCAGGACCTCGGTGGTGCGGGACTTGCGTGCGCCACCTCAGAGACGGCGGCCCGTGGCCGGGTCGGGATGGACGTCGACGTCTCGGCTGTTCCCCGCCGCGAGCCGGGGATGGAGCCGTGGGAGGTCATGACCTCCGAGAGCCAGGAGCGGATGCTCGCCATCGTCACGCCCGAGTCGATGCCGAAGGTCGAGGAACTCTGTGCGCGTTGGGAGGTCCGCTGCGCGGTCGTCGGTCGGGTCACCGACCCCGAGTACGACGCCGACGGCGAGCCGATCGGCCAGCTGCGGATCCGCGACGGGTTCGACGGCCAGATCCTCGCCGACGTGCCCGCCGCATCGCTGGCCGACGACGCCCCCCTCTACAACCGGCCGATGGCCGAGCCGTCGCAGCGAGCGGCGATCCTTGCCGACGACCCGACCGCCGACGCGGCCGGCATCGATGCGACCGCCGCACTCCTCTCGCTGCTGATGGACCCGGCGCCGGTCTACCGCCAGTACGACCACCAGCTCTTCTTGAACACCGTCATCGGACCAGGGGCGGACGCCGCACTGCTCCGCCTGGCCGGCCCGGGGCTGCCGTCCTCCACCAAGGGCATGGCGCTCTCGACCGACTCGAACCCCCGTTGGTGCGCTCTCGATCCCCGCAAGGCGACCTCGGCCACCGTGGCCGAGGGGATGGCCAACGTGGCGGTCACCGGTGCGACGTCGGTGGCGGTGGTGAACTGTCTGAACTTCGGGAACCCCGAGCACCCTGAGGTGATGTGGCAGCTCTCCGAGTCGATCGATGGGATGGCCGAGGCCTGCACCGCGCTCGGCCTGCCGGTCATCGGCGGGAACGTCTCGCTGTACAACGAGTCTGGTGGTATCGACATCGATCCCACCCCGGTGATCGGGACGCTCGGTCTCCTCGACGTGCTCGTCAGCCGCCCACCGTCGTTCGATTGGCACGAGGGCGAGTCGGTCGTCCTCCTCGGAGCCCGATCGGCCCCCGGGGAGTCGCACCACCCGCTGGCCGGGAGCCGGCTGGCTGTCGACGTGCTGGGTCGACGGGGCGGGAGGCTCTTCGACCTCGACCTCGAGGCCCATGCTCGCGCCTGCACCCTGGTCTCGTCGCTGGTGGCGACCCATGCCGCGGGCAAGCCGGGTCTCCTCGGGTCGATTCACGATGTCGGTTCGGGAGGCGTGGCGGTCGCCACCGCCGAGATGGCCATCGCCGGCGGCATCGGCGCATCGCTGTCCGGGCTCGACGGCGTGGCCGAGGCGTTCTGCGAGCGTCCGGGCCGCTTCGTGGCCACCACCGATGACGTCGAGGCCCTCCTCGCCACTGCGACGGCCGCCGACGTGCCGGCCGTCGTCCTCGGGATGGTCGGTGGCGCCTCGCTCGTCCTCGACGGGCTTCTGGAGGTGTCGGTGGACGCGCTGAGCGCTCAGTCGACGGGAGCGCTCGTCAAGGCGCTCGACGCAGCCGGCTGAGAGCCCCGCGGAGGAAGGCTCAGCGAGCGGTGCTCTGAGGTCGTCGGGCCTTCAGCGCGGCGAGCGCGCTGTCGGGGACGCGGAGCTCTGACGAGGTGCCCTTGTTTGCCACGATGCCCACGCCGACCCCGAGGTCTGGCTTGATCGAGCCGTGGTAGTCGGAGCCGCCGGTGGGGACGAGGTCGTGGCGCTCGCACAGCTCGACCACCATCGCGATCTGCTCGGGGCTGTGACGCGAGTAGTACGCCTCGGCGCCGACGACACCGTCCGCCGCCAGCCCGGCGAAGATCTCGTCGAGGTGCTCACGCTGCTCGTCGATCGACCACGGAACCCCGTCGCGCAGGGGGCAGAAGGTGATGATCGGGTGGGCGATGACAGCGACCGCCCCCGATGCCGCAGCCTCGCGTGACGCCTGGCCCACCGTGACGTGGGCCTTGGGGATGTAGGCCGGCTGGCCTCGGGCGAGCAGGCGGGAGAAGACCTCGTTCACGGTGGCGAACCTTCCGGGGTACGAGGCCAGGACGGACTCGGCGAAGTGGGGCCGCCCGGCCTCGACCAGGGGCTTGCCCGCCCGATCCTCGATCTGCTCGGCGCTGACCTGGTCGAAGCCGAGCTCGCCCAGGCGCTCGAGGAGCTGGGTGTTCCTCGTCGCCCTGTCGGTGCGCAGGACGGCCAGGGTCTCGTGGAGGGGAGAGGTGTCAGGACCGAGGAAGTAGCAGAGCACGTGGGCGCTCAACCCGGAGGGGGCGTGGAGGCACGAGATCTCGCAGCCGGGCACGAACTCCACCCCGGAACCGGCGAGGACCTCGGCAAACGCGGCGTGCCCCCCGATCGAGTCGTGGTCCGTCAGGGACGCCGCCGAGAGGCCGGCAGCGACGACCAAACGGGCCAATTCCCCCGGACCGTCGGTCCCGTCGGAGACGGTCGAGTGCATGTGGAGGTCGATCACAACAACCACGGTACCGGGCGGACGCGACATCGTCCCTAGAGTGGGAGGGTGATGAGTGCGATGACCGGCGGCACCACCGAGCACCGAATCCTGTTTTCGAGAGGGTCCTCTCTGCGCGGAGGGGGCGTCTCATGAAGGAGGCCTGCGGTGTCTTTGGCATCTACGCGCCGGGCGAGGACATCGCTCATCTGACCTTCGACGGCATCTTCGCCCTCCAGCACCGTGGTCAGGAGTCGGCCGGGATCGCCGTGGCCGAGGGTGAGACCATCACCGTGGTCAAGGACAACGGCCTCGTCGCCGCCGTCTTCGACGACCGAACCCTCCAGAGCCTGAGCGGGAACCTGGCGATCGGCCACACCCGGTACTCGACCGCCGGCTCGGGCGATTGGCGCAGTGCTCAGCCCGTCTTCCGCTCTGTCGGCCTGAGCGGCTTCGCGCTGGCGCACAACGGGAACCTCACCAACACCGAGGAGCTGTCCGACCGGCTCGGCACGCTTCCGGGGATCGGCTTGACCGACTCCGACGTGCTCGCCGAGCTCGTGTCGCACACCTTCGACGAGCACGCCGCAGAGGGCGGCACCCTCAAGGACGCGCTGCGTGACTCGCTGGCCCACGTCGAGGGGGCCTTCTCGCTGACGCTGCTCGACGGAGCGCACGTCTACGGAGTGCGGGACCCCTACGGGTTCCGTCCGCTGTGCCTCGGCCGTTTGGAGAACGGGTGGGTGCTCGCATCGGAGACGCCGGCGCTCGACGTCGTCGGGGCCCACTTCGTCCGCGAGAT
>JADGOD010000020.1 GCA_017883125.1 Acidimicrobiales bacterium | reverse complement strand
TTGCCCTCGGCGTCGAGCTCCTGGCCGTAGACCCGGATCTCACCGGAGTCCGGGTCGATGGTGACGACGGCCTCTTCTGCGGAGTCGGGAAGGCGCTTGTACGCCGCCACCAGCGCGTTGGCCAGCGCGTCGAGCAGCGTTTCGACCGAGATGCCCTTGTCGAGGGCAATCTGGCTCAGGGCGTCAAGGAATTCGAAGTTCGTGGTACTCATGGCGTCGTGATCCTCTCTGGAAGGGGTGAGACTTGGCGGCGCTTCCCGCGTGGGGCACCGGCGCGCGAGGGGGACGGCTTCGGGGTCGGACCCCAGGAGAACGCGGTCTTGGCACGATCGATCTGGTCGTAGGCGAGGCGCACGGGCTCGCCGCCCTCAGGGGTCACCGTGACGTGTTCGTCGGTCGCCGCGGTGACGATGCCTTCGACCCGGCGGTCGGCGACGGCGCCCGGCACCGTTTTGATCCGGACCATCTCACCCAGGGCGGCGGCGAAGTGGCTGGGTGTCCTGAGCGTGCGCTCGACACCAGGGCTGGTCACCTCGAGGGTGTAGCGACTCTCGAAGGGGTCGTGCTCGTCGAGGTAGGTCGAGATCACCGAGTTGGCGCCGGTGAGGTCCTCGAGCGAGACGCCGCTCTCCCGGGTCACCGTCACCCGGACGAGGCCCCTGGAGATCTCGACGTCGTGCAGTCCGAGGCCCAGGGATTCGACCAGCGGGGTGAGCTGGGTCGTCAAAGCCTCCACGCTCGTCGCCATCGCTGTCACCTCCTCGTCGCCGCACCGACTTGCTTGACCAATTTTCCCAGGTGAGGCCACCAAAGAGAAGGAGCGCGGGCCAAAGCCCACGCTCCACCGAAGTTGATAACACTCACCGGACTGAGAAGATAAGTGTAGCAGAGAGCCCCCCTCCGGGGAACCCGCCTCAGTCGCCGAGGACCTTGTGAATCTTCGCTATTCGGACCGACGCGTGGTTCGCATCCTCGCCCTTGGCCTCGAGGAGGGCCGCCCTGTCGGCGGCGGCCTCAGCCTCGGCCCCGGCATCTGCGGCTGCCAGGCGGGCCTCGATCCCCTCTTCCACGAGCTTCTTGGCCTCATCGACAAGGGCTTCGACCATCTGGTCCTCAGGGACCACCCGGACGATCTTGCCCTGAATGAACAGATGCCCCTTCTTGCGCCCCCCGGCGATGCCGAGATCGGCATGCTTGGCCTCGCCCGGGCCGTTGACCACACAGCCCATCACGGCGACCTGGATCGGCAGGGCCAGCGCCTCGAGGGCCTCTTGGGCCTGGGCGGCGATGGCGATCACGTCGACCTCGGCCCGGCCGCAGCTCGGGCAGGCGATCAGATCGAGGCCCTTGCGCTCCCTGAGCCCGAGCGCCTCGAGGAGCTGGCGACCGGCCCGAGCCTCCTCGACGGGATCGGCGGTCAGCGAGTAGCGGATGGTGTCGCCGATCCCCTCCGCCAGGAGGGTGGCGATGCCTGCGGTGCCCTTGATCAGACCTGCCGGCGGCGGACCGGCCTCGGTGACCCCGAGGTGGAGGGGGTAGTCGAAGCGCTCAGAGGCAAGTCGGTAGGCGGCGATCATCAGAGGCACCGAAGAGGCCTTCACGGAGATCTTCACGTCGTCGAAGTCGACCTCTTGGAAGTACCTGAGCTCGAGCTCGGCCGATTCGATGAGCGCTTCGGGGGTCGCTCCCCCGTGCCGGGCGGCGATCTCGGGGTGCAGCGAGCCGGCGTTGACACCGATGCGGATCGGCACGCCGCGGTCCTTGGCCTCGGCGGCGATCGACTTGATCTCCTCGGGCTTGCGCAGATTCCCCGGGTTGAGCCGGAGCCCCTGGACCCCGGCCTCGAGGGCGGCGTACGCCATCTCCTGGTGGAAGTGGATGTCGGCGATGATCGGAACCGGCGAGCGCGGGACGATGTGAGCGAGGCCTTCGGCGGCCGCCTCCTCGTTGCACGTGCACCGGACGAGATCGGCCCCGGCAGCTGCGAGGTCGTAGATCTGCTCCAAGGTGCCGTCGACGTCGGCGGTCTTGGTCGTCGTCATCGATTGGACCGTGACGGGTGCGCCGCCACCGATGGCCACGCCGCCGACCGATATCTGGCGGGTGGGGCGCCGGGGGGTGAGGAGTTCGCCAGGGGTCTGCATGGGTCCATTCTGCCCGCTTGGGGGCGAGGAGACAGCCGTTACTTGAACGGATTGGCCACCGGGTGCGTCAGGTCGAGGTAGACCGAAGTCGAGACGAGCAGGAGCAGGAAGGCGACGAAGACGTAGACCACCGGCATCATCTTGGTCACGTCCGCCCGGTACATCGGTCGGCCGCGGCGGGTCCTGGCCCACTCGTAGCCGGCGATCGCCACGTGGCCGCCGTCGAGGGGGAGCATCGGGAGCATGTTGATCAGCCCGATGAAGATGTTGATGGAGATGAAGACCTCGATGAGCGTCAGCATCCCGGCATGGGCGGCTTGGGCAGCGGTACGGGTCGCCCCGATGATCGACTCAGGTCGAGACGAGTCGTTCGACGAGGAGGGCGACGATGACGAGGGGCTCGAGCTGTTCGATGCGGGCGGGTGGATGACCTGATCGGCGTAGTTCGAGAGCCCCGCCGGTGAGAAGAGGTGCCCGAGTCCGGTCACCGCCCCGACGGTTGCCTGGCGGACGAGGGAGGCAGAGTCGACCACTGCGTTGAGCGGTCCGACGGTGGTCGTTCCCTCAGAGAGCTGCACGCCGAGATACCCCGTCGCCGGCCCATCGGTGGGGGCGAGCGGCTGGCCCGAGATCGTCACGGTGCGCCCGTCGACGGGCGTCACCGTCAGCGTCCGGTTTACGCCGTTGTGCGAGACGACGAGGGTCACCGGCTGGCCTGGGTGCTTGTGGATCACGTTGGGGAGCTCCGTCTGGTTGCTGGAGGTGATCCCGTTGACCGACATGATCCGATCCCCCGGCTGGATGCCGGCGCTCTGCGCCGGGGTCACTGCTCCCCCATCGAACGCCAGGTACCCCTTGACGTTGAGGATCGATGGGTCGGGCCGGCCGATGAAGGTCAGCGCGAGGAAGGCCAGCACGAAGGCGAGCAGGAAGTGCATGGCCGATCCGGCAGACGCCACGACGATCCGCTTGTAGAACGGCTGGTTCCGATACGCACGAGGCTCGTCGTCCGGGTGGATCTCCTCGAGGCTCGACATCCCGATGATCCGCACGTAGCCACCGGCGGGGATGGCCTTCACGCCGTACTCGGTCTCGCCGCGGCGGAACGACCAGAGTCGCGGGCCGAAGCCCACAAAGTACTCGGTGACCTTCATGCCGCTCCACTTCGCCGTGGCGAAGTGCCCCAGCTCGTGGAGCATGATCATGACGATCAGCGCCACGATCACGATCAGCAGGTCCCCCAGGCCGAAGACGAGGAAGACCGCCACCATCACAGCCAGCCCAGCGATCAGCCGGAGCAGCCCGCCGCGGTTCTGACGCTCGGCCGGCTCGCTCTCGATCGGTGCCTCTATGACGTCGGTCATCGACCTATTCTCCCCCCGATCACGGCCGTTGTGATGTCGCGCGCCCGGCGGTCGGCCTCGAGGACGCTCTCCACCGAATCAAGCGGATCGGCCTCGTAGCGATCCAGGGTCTCGGCCACCACCGCAGCGATCCCCTGCCAGCGGATCCGACCCTCCAAGAATGCTTCGACCGCCACCTCGTTGGCTGCGCTCAGCCACGCCGGGGCAGCGCCACCGGTGCGCCCGGCCTCGTAGGCCAGCCCCAGACAGGGGAACCGCTCGAGATCAGGTGGTTCGAACTCGAGGTGCACCGGGCTGGCGAAGTCCAGAGCGCCGAACGATGCATCGAGCCGATCGGGGTAGCCCAGGGCGTAGGCGATCGGAAGACGCATGTCGGGCCGGGAGAGCTGAGCGATCGTCGACCCGTCGACGAGCTCGACCATCGAGTGGACGATCGATTGGGGATGGATCACGACATCGATCGCGTCGAAGCCGATCCCGAAGAGGGCGTGGGCCTCGATCACCTCGAGGCCCTTGTTCATGAGGGTGGACGAGTCGATCGTGATCTTCGGCCCCATCGTCCAGGTCGGGTGAGCGAGAGCGTCATCGATCGTCACCCGGGAGAGCTCTTCGACGGTCGATTGGCGGAACGGACCACCCGAGGCTGTCACCAGGAGCCGCCGGACCTCGTCAGCGCGGCGCTCGGCACGGATCCCCGCCAAGCACTGATGGATCGCGCAGTGCTCCGAATCGACCGGGACGATCTCGGCTCCAGGCGTCCGGCGGACCTCTGCGACCACCGGGGCGGCGGCGATGAGGGACTCCTTGTTCGCCAGGGCGAGCCGCTTGCCCGCCCGCAGCGCCGCAAGCGTCACGGGGAGGCCGGCGAACCCGACCACGGCGTTGAGCGCCACGTCCCCGAGGCCAGCGGCCACCTCGAGCCCCTCGGCACCCACGAGGATCTCGGGAGCGTCGCTGAGCGCGGCTCGGACCTCATCGGCAGCCTCGGGAGTCGCCACCACCACGATCTCGGGACGATGACGGGCGATCTGATCGAGAAGCGCCGTCGAGCACCGCCCCGCCCCGAGGGCGACGATGGAGAACTGGTCGCTGAACCTCTCGACGACGTCGAGGGTCTGGGTGCCGATGGAGCCGGTTGAGCCCAGAAGGCTGACCGTCGTGGGGGTCACTGCGCTCCTCTCGAGAGTGGGCGACGGCACGGAGCGACCTCGTTCAACCGCTCACGAGCCGGTCAGGCGAGGTTGAATGCCTTGACGAGGTAGTAGGTAGCAGGCAGCACGAAGAGCAGTCCGTCGACTCGGTCGAGGATGCCCCCGTGACCCGGCAGGATCTTGCCCATGTGCTTCAGACCGAGGTGGCGCTTGATGGCCGACTCGGTGAGATCACCCAGCGGGCACACCACCGAGACCGCAACCCCGAGGGCCAGCGCCGACGAGAACTTCCAGGGGTGGATCATCGGGATGATCGTCATGGAGATCACGAGGGTGGCCACCGTGGCGCCGATGAGCCCCTCCCACGTCTTGTTCGGACTCACGGTGGGGGCGAGCGGGCGCTTCCCGATCGACGACCCGACCAAGAGTGCGGCGACGTCGTAGACCACGCTCAGGATGATCCCTGCGAGGAGGAACGCCAGGCCGTGCTTGTTCGGGAAGTCCGTGGGGTTGAGGAGCAGGGCGGCGTAGGAGCCCAGCACCCCGATCCAGATGTAGACGAGCATCGTCGACGAGATCCCCTTGACCACGTCGGCCTTCTCGACACCCGCCATGTACCAGATGACGGTGAAGACGAACAGCAGGATGGTCACGAGGCCAAGGGCCTGGGGGCCGCGGTTGTAGCTGGCGATCAGAAGCGAGATCGTGGCCGCCAGACCGAGCAGGGTGGCGGGGTGATGCCCGGCCCTGCGGAAGACGGCGTAGACCTCTGCGGTGGCCAACGTGACCACGATGGTGACGAGGATCATCGTCAGCAGGGTTCCGAGGTTGAAGGCGGCGAGGACCACGAGGGCGATCACGACCCCGGTGATCACGGCGACGGGAAGGTCTCTGCCGGTTCGGCCCTCTCGTCCTCCGTCATCGCCTCCGCGATCTCGTCGCTGCGGCTGATCCTGTCCTTGGCCGGTGGATCCTGCGACGAGCTCGTCATCGAGCGACGCGTCACGGCGATGGGCACCACGGCGACGGGGGGCGGGGGGCGTCACGGGTCCCGCCGCGCTCGGCGGAGCAGGAGGGATCAGGGGGATCGACTCGGGATCCCAGGGCTCACGCTCGGCCGGCTCTTGGGGGATGCCGGTCTCAGGACCCGCAGTCGATGCAGGAAGATCCCCAAGGGTGAACTCCCAGGGCTGGCTCTCCTCGAGCACGTGCTCGGGGTTCAGCGCTCCCTGGAGCGACTCGTCGGAGCCCAGGATCAGCGGATCGAAGTTCTCGTCCTCGCTGCTCCAGTCACTCGAATCCTGGCGCCAGACGGGCGCGGGGACCGAACCGGTGCTCGAGCCTTCGCGCTCGAGGATGGCGGGGATCTGCCCGGTGGGCTCGTCGGTCCAGGCCGGGAGATCCACGTTCGACTTCGACGCCGGGAGCTTCCAGTCGTCGAGGTCGCCGTCGCCTGCCTGGGTCGCTCCCGTCATGCGGACCCCATCAGGGCCTGTGGCGCGAGGAGTCGACTCGTCGTCGTCCGGCTCATCGCCAAACAAGGAGCGGTCGTCGTCAGACCTCAAGGAGTTCCTGTTCCTTGTGGGCCAGCAGGGCCTCGATCTCCTCGATGCCCGACTGGGTCACCTTCTCGAGCTGCTTGGCCGCCCGTTCGTGATCGTCGGAGGACAGCGAGCTGTCCTTCTCGAGCTGGTCGAGCTCGTGGCGGGAGGTGCGACGGTGGTTGCGGATCTGGACCTTGCCCTCCTCGGCCTTGTGGCGGACGATCTTCACCAGGTCCCTGCGACGCTCTTCAGTCAACGGCGGGAAGCCGAGGCGGATCACCTGGCCGTCGTTCGACGGCGTGATGCCGAGGTCCGAGGAGCTGATGGCCTTCTCGATGGCCCCCATCGCGCTCTTGTCGAACGGCGAGACGACCAGCATCTTGGCGTCAGGAACCTGGAAGCTGGCCAACGACTTCAGAGGAGTGGGCGTGCCGTAGTAGTCGACCGACAGCGACTCGACGAGCGCAGGAGTGGCCCGCCCCGTGCGGACGGAGGCGAACTCGGCCTTCACGTGCTCGACCGACTTCGCCATCTTGTCTCTTGCTTCCTCGACCACGAGGCCTGCCATGTCATCGTCCATCACGTCACCAGCGTACCGACCGGCTCGCCCGCGAGCGATCGGCTGAGATTTGCGGGCGCCATCAGGTCAAAGACCCTAATGGGCACATGGTTGTCTTTGCAGAAGGTGATCGCCGTGAGGTCCATCACCCGAAGGTCCCGGGCCAGGACCTCGTCGAAGGTGATCTCGTCGTAGCGGACCGCATCGGGGTGGAGCTTGGGATCTGCCGAGTAGACGCCATCGACGCCGCCGTGGGTTCCCTTGAGCAGGATCTTCGCCTCGATCTCCGCAGCGCGCAGGGCAGCCGAGGTGTCGGTGGTGAAGTACGGGTTCCCCATCCCGGCGGCGAAGACCACGATCCGGCCCTTCTCGAGGT
>JADGOD010000150.1 GCA_017883125.1 Acidimicrobiales bacterium | reverse complement strand
CGCCGAGTCGAGATACAGCGGGAACCCACCGGACCACTTGTTCATCCAGGTCATCGGGACCTGTCCGAAGAGGTGGGACCCCGCGCGAAGAGATCCTTCGATCTGGGGTTCCGTGCGAGGTAGCGCTGGCGCTCCTCGACCAAGAGGCCGGCGAGCCGTCCGCGATCAGGCGACGTCATGAGATACCCCTCGACTCTGCCGCCCACACCATGCGGTGGCATTCTGAGCGTAGCGAGGCCCGAGCGCACGCTCCGGGCCAACCGGCCAGAATCTGGAGATGGAGATGGAGATGAACGAGACCCCGAGATTCGAGCGGGTCGACGCCCGATGGTTCGTCGTCGTCTTCGGTGCCATTGCGCTGCTCGCCGCAGCGGCGTTCAAGCCGCCGGTGACCCGCACCGTCCAGAGGGCGGTGCCGAGGCTGACCACACGAGCCCTGCGCGCCGTGCTCGGGGCGACGGCCCTTATCCACCTGGCCGAGGCGAGCTACGCCTGGCGCAGTGCGAGGCGCAAGGGCCTCCCTCCTGCCCCGTGGGCCGCCCAGACGGCCCTGGTGGGTTTCTCCTCCCTGATCGCCCTGCACCGCCACCCTGAGAGCCCCTGACAGGAGAAAACCGCCATATCCCCACCGTCTCGGCCAAAAGAGGGCATGATGGTCAGCGAGCAGCCCCGATCCTGAGGGCTGGGAACACAAGGAGAACCGATTCCGTGAACAAGACCGAATTGATCGATGCAGTTGCCGCACACACCGGCGCCGCCAAGAGCACCGTTGCCGAAATCCTTTCTGGATTCGAAGACGTTGTTATCGCCACCGTGAACAAGGGTGAGAAGGTAGCCCTCACCGGCTTCGTCGCCTTTGACCGCGTCGACCGCAAGGCCCGCACCGCCCGCAACCCGCAGACTGGTGCCGAGATCAAGGTTCCGGCCTCGCAGGCTCCGAAGGTGTCCGCCGGCGCGAGCTTCAAGAAGGTCATCAAGGGCGAGACGAAGGCTCCGGTCCTCAACGGCTGATCCTCTCCGGCTCCGGCCGGTTGAACGTCCAAGAGTACGAAAGAGCCCCGGGGGAAACCCCGGGGCTCTTTCGTACGTCTGGGCTGGAACCCCCGAGCTGCTCGGAGGTCGCTCAGTCAGTGAGGATGTCAACCAGCTTGCGGCCCTTGCGGCTACCGAACTTGACCTTGCCGGGGGCGAGGGCGAACAGCGTGTCGTCCTTGCCGATGCCGACGTTGTGGCCGGGGTGGAAACGGGTCCCCCGCTGGCGCACGATGATCGATCCGGCGGTCACATCGGTGCCGTCGAACACCTTGACGCCGAGGCGCTGGGCATTTGAGTCTCTGCCGTTACGGGTTGAACCGCCACCCTTGGTCTTTGACATTGAAGAATCCTCCTAGGTCAGCCAGCGGCTAAGATCGACGTGATCTCCACCGTTGTGTAGTGCTGCCGGTGACCCCAGCGCTTGCGCTGGTTGGCCTTGGCCTTGTAGGTCATGGCATTGATCTTGGGTCCGTCTTCGGTACCCACGATCTGGGCACGGACCGACGCTTTGGCCAGATCAGCCGGCGTGGACAGCACAGTGGCCCCATCGACAATCAGGATGGGCTGGAAGTTGACTTCTTGGCCGATCTCTTCGGGGCGGAGGTCGACGCGAACGCGCTGTCCCTGCTCAACCCGCTCTTGAACGGCTCCGGTGCGAATGATGGCGTACATGGCCTTGGAACTCTAGCCGATGATCCGGAGGCCCGGAAACGCCCGGCTCACGGAAGGTCCAGATCGAAGATGATCCCTCGACCTTCGCAGTGCGGGCAGTCGGTCGACACGGACTCGATCAAGCCCTCAGAGATCCGCTTTCTGGTCATCTCGACCAGGCCGAGCTCGGAGATGTCGAAGACCTGCGTCCGGGTCTTGTCCCGGCCCAGCGCGTTGCGGAGCTGGGCTGCCACGGACTCACGATGCTCCTTGGACTCCATGTCGATGAAGTCGATGACGATGATGCCGCCGATGTCCCGCAGGCGCAGCTGGTGGGCCACCTCTTCGGCCGCCTCGAGGTTGTTCTTGAAGACGGTCTCTTCGAGGTTGGTCTTGCCCACGTTCTTGCCCGTGTTGACGTCGATCACGGTCAGGGCCTCGGTGCGCTCGATGATGAGCGAACCTCCCGAGGGGAGCCAGACCTTGCGGTCGAGCGCCTTGTGGAGCTGCTCGTGGACGAAGTAGCGCTCGAAGAGAGGGAGGCTCTCGGTCGTCTGGTCGTAGAGCTCCACCCGGTCGGCCATCTCGGGGCTGACCCCTGAGACGTAGCTGCGGACCTGTTCGTAGAGCCCGGCGTCGTCGATGAGCACGCCTCGGTAGTCGCCGTTGAGCTCCTCTCGGAGCATCCGAACGGCCAGATCCAGCTCTCGGTAGAGCAGGCCGGGCTTGGAGGACTTGCGGGCCTCCGCGGAGATTGCCTCCCATCGCTGGGAGAGGTCGGCCACGTCTCGGCTCAGCTCCTCGGCACTGGCTCCCTCGGCGGCGGTCCGGACGATGAGCCCATGGCCCTCGGGGCGGATCTCGTCGAGGATCTTGCGCAGTCGCCGACGCTCGTTGTCCCCGAGTCGCTTGGAGATCCCGATGGTGGCGGAGTTGGGGACCAGCACGGCGAAGCGTCCGGGCAGCGAGACCTCCTGGGTGAGGCGGGCCCCCTTGGCGCCGATCGGGTTCTTGGTGACCTGGCAGACCATGAGCTGGCCAGGCTTGAGCACATCCTCGATGCGGGCACCCTGGCCTCGCCCGGCTTCGACGTCGTCCAGGTCGTAGCGGACGTCGCCGCGGTAGAGCACGGCGTTCTTCGGGATGCCGATGTCGACGAACGCTGCCTCCATCCCCGGCAGGACGTTCTGGACCCTGCCGAGGTAGAGGTTCCCGTCGATCTGGATGGTCTCGTCGGTCTCCTTGACCACGTAGTGCTCGACCAGCGAACGGCCTTCGAGCATGGCGATGTGCGTGGTCGGTCCCTCGACGTGGACGCACATGAGGTAGCGACCCACGTTGCGGGTCTTGCTGCGCTCGCGCCCCCCTCGGCGGCGCTTGCGACGGGGAGACCCGCCTGGCTCCCCGCTGTCCGCCGACTGCGGGTTCGCGACGACCGGGGTCGGCGTCCGACCCTGCTCCCGCTCGCTCGGTGCGGCAGGCGTGTGGATCTCGGTGCCTGGGGCTCCCGGTCGGGTGTCACCGATCTTCGGGGCCGCAGGGCGGGTATCGCCTACCTGCGGGACAGCGGCCTCAGGCGCTTCTGCTCCAGGCGGTGCCTCTCCGGGGTTCGATGTGGTGTTCTCGTGCTCCGTCACGTCTGCAGAGCCTCCTCGTCTTCATCGTCATCGACCACCGATCGTGGTCGTTGGTACGGCGGAACCCAGGAGCTGACCGTCTGCCGTGAGCGGCTCCAGGCGCCTGCCGTTGCGTTCTATCCATTGGCTAGTGCGGCTCGCACGGACGAGCCTGAGGGTCGAATCGATTCCTGAAAGGAGCTCGTTGGGACGAACTCCTCGAGGCTTCGTGGCCAGCTCCGCGTGCAGGCGAACCGCACCCGGAGTTGCCCCCGAACCTTCCACGCTGAGGTGGTGGACGCTGGGCCGAAGGTCATCGGTGACCTGTCGACCCTTGCGGACACGCTCAATCGGGACTTGCGCAGCGTTGAGCAGGGATGCCACCCGCTCGTCCAGCTGCTTTGCGCTCATCCCTGCGACCTCCACGATCCAGGAACATGATGTTACTTCCTCTTGGAGCGAACCCTCGGAACCATCGAGCCCGCAGCCCGCAACGACGTCAATGCCGCCTGGGAGCAGGGATCCCAGGCGGTCCACGACGACGCCGATCTCCTCGGGGGTGGCCTCATCGGCCACGGTCCACTCCGAGGCGACCTCGCTGTCAGGGGAGAACCGCAGGTCGATGTACTCAGCCAGCGACTCGCACGCCGTCGGCAGGGCCAGCGAGAAGCTGAGGAGGGGCCGTGGCGAGAACCCCTCGGAGTAGGCGACCGGGAGCTTGGCCTGCCGGAGCGCCCGCTCGATCGCTCGGGCCATGTCGCGCTGGGAGGTGTAGCGGATCCGGCCCGTCTTCGTGTAGCGGATCCGCAGGCGAGCGGGGATCGTTCCCATCGATTCCTACGTCGCCGTGGGAGAGAGGATCACCGGGACCGGGACCCCGAGATCGAGGCCTTGGCCGGTCCCCTGGCTCCCTCCCGCCGGAGGCTGGTTCGACGCCACCACGTGCTCGAGGTCGAACGTGGTGCACGCCCCGCAGTCGTAGCAGGGGGTCCACCGACAGTCCTCGAGACCGACCTCAGCGAGGGCGTCTCGGTACTCCCCCTCGAGGAAGTCACGGTGCAGTCCCGCCGAGAGGTGATCCCAGGGGAGGACCTCGTCGACGTCGCGCATCCGGGTCGTGTAGTCCTCGGCGCGCAGGCCGTTGTCCTCGAGGCCCTTGAGGAACCGACCGAGGTCGAAGTGCTCCGACCACTCCTGGAAGGTCCCGCCGTCACGCCAGACTGCTTCGAGGACGTTCCCGAGTCGGCGATCTCCCCGGGCGACGATCCCCTCCGCGGAGGTCGCCGCCGGTTCGTGCCACTTGATCTGGAGCCCTCGGATCTGCCGGGCCTCGCCCCGCAGCAGGGCGATCTTGCGTGCGAGCTCGTCGACGCTGTCCTGGGCGTGCCACTGGAACGGCGTCTGGGGCTTGGGGACGAAGCCGCCGACCGATGCCGACACCGTGACGTTCTGGTGGTACTTCCGCCCGATCTCCACGCAGCGCCGGCCGAGCTCGGCGATCCCGAGGACGTCCTCGTCGCGCTCGGTGGGGAGTCCGATGAGGAAGTAGAGCTTGACCCGGCGCCACCCCTGGCTGAAGGCGGCGTCCACGGCGGCGAAGAGGTCCTCGTCAGAGATCAGCTTGTTGATCACCTTGCGCATCCGCCACGTCCCGCCCTCGGGAGCGAAGGTCAGCCCGGTGCGCCGAACCTGCTGGATCTTCGCCGCGGTCGCCACGGTGAACGCGTCGACCCGGAGCGAGGGAAGGCTCACCGAGACCCGTCCACCGTGGGCCGGGTCGTCGACCACGTCGGCCACCACGCCCTCGATCCCTGAGAAGTCGGCCGTCGAGAGCGAGGTCAGCGCCACCTCGTCGTAGCCGCTGCGGGCGATCCCCCGGTTGACCATCTCGACCACTTGGGCCGCAGGGCGCTCCCTGACCGGTCGGGTGATCATCCCCGCCTGGCAGAAGCGGCACCCTCTCGTGCACCCACGGAACACCTCGACGTTGAGCCGGTCGTGGACGACCTCGGTCAGCGGGACCAGCTGGTTCTTCGGGTACGGCCACTCGCCGAGATCGGCCACCGTCCGCTTCTCGACCACCTCGGTGGCGGCATCGTCGAGGATCTCGAGACCGATCTGCCGGGGCCCGTCGAAGATCGGCCGGTAGAGAGAGGGCACGTAGACGCCGGCGACGCCGGCGAGGGCCCGGTGGAGGTCGATCCTCTTACGGGACGCCGGGTCCTGGCCCAGCCACGCTCCCACGACGGTGCTGATCTCGGTGACCACCTCTTCACCGTCTCCGAGGACCACGGCGTCGACGAAGTCGGCCAGCGGCTCGGGGTTGTAGGTGCAGTGACCACCCGCCAGCACGACGGTGTCCGTCGGACCCCTCTCTATGGTGCGCAGCGGGATCCGCCCGAGATCGAGCATGTTGAGGACGTTGGTGTACGTCAGCTCGGCCGAGAGGTTGAACGCGATGACGTCGAAGTCAGGTGCGCCGATGTGGTTCTCCACGCTGAACAGCGGGATCCCCTCGGCGCGCATCGCCTTCTCCATGTCGGTCCACGGGGCGTAGGTCCGCTCGGCGAGCGCATCGGGCTGCTCGTTGAGGATCTCGTAGAGGATCTGGAGACCCTGGTTCGGAAGGCCGATCTCGTAGGTGTCCGGATAGGCCAGCAGCCACGACACGATGCCCGGGCCATGGACAGGCTCCTGGCTCCCGAGCTCTCCGCCGACGTAGCGAGCCGGCTTCTCGACGTGGAACAGCAGGGGTTCGATCTGCCCGAAGAGCGAGGTCATGGTGACTCAGTCTACGGGGCGCCCTGTGACCGCTCGGCCGAAGGCGCTAGATCGTCAGGCGCCGGGCGTCGTGGTCGTGGTGGTCGGCGGTGGCGTGCCGGCGGGAGGGACCGTGCTCGGAGCGGTGTTCGACGGAGGCGATGATCCGGTCGGGAAGACGACGGGCCCGACGGGGTTGACGGCCAGGTAGTTGAAGATGTTGGCCACCACGGGAGCCGCGGCGCTGGCGCCGTAGCCCCCCTGGTCGATCACGCAGACCACCACGTAGCTCGGGTTGGTGCCCGGCCCGAAGCCGACGAACCAGGAGTTGGGCTCTTGTCCTTTCACGTTCGAGGCCGTACCGGTCTTGCCGCCGACCTGGAAGGACTTCATGTCGAAGTGGGCGTACTGCTGGAACGAGGGGAATGCGGTGCCGTGAGGGTCGTTGACGACGCCGAGGAGTCCTTCGATGATCGGATCGGTGATCCCCGGGTTGAGGGAGATGTGGCCCGTGACTCGCGGGGTGTACTTGTACGCGACCTTCCCGTTCGGCGAGACGATCCCCGCAGCCACCTGCGGCGCGTACCGGGTGCCGCCGTTGAGGAGCGTCGAGTAGGCGATCGCCATCTCGAGGGGGGTGACCACCGTGGAGCCCTGTCCGAAGGCCATCTCGATGTTGTCGCCCACGTACCACGTGGTGTTCGGGAAGTTCTTCGGCGATGCCGCGTGGAGCTGCTGGCGGACGGCGGCGGAGTCGACGCGACCGGTCGACGCACCCGTGAGATCGATCCCGCTGGGCACGCCGAGCCCGTAGGCGGCTGCCGTCTTCTGGATCGGCTCGGTGCCGTACTTCGACTCCTGGACCGAGAAGAGGTAGCCCAGGTTGTAGAAGTAGTAGTCCGACGAGACCGTGAGCGCCCCGGGGAGGTTCACCAAGCCAGCACCGGCCTCATCGTCATTGAAGACGCAGCCAGCGCCGAAGGCCGCCTGGCAGTTGGGCACGATGAATCTCCCCGGGTCGTTGACGGGCTGGTTCGCAGCCATGAGGCCGTTCTGGAGCGACGCGGTCGCGGTGATCATCTTGAAGGTGGATCCCGGCGTGTACAGACCGCTGATGGCGAAGTTGTTCAGCGCCCCACTGCTGAGGATCCCGCTCAGGTCTGACTGGCTGATCCCTCCGACGAAGCTGTTGAGGTCGAACGTCGGGTAGCTGGCCATGGCCAGGATCGCTCCGGAGTGGGGGTCCATCACGAGCACCGCGCCGTTCACGGCTGGGGGGAGCTTGCCCGAGCGGGGATCGGGCGTCTGGCGGTCGGCGAGGATCTGCTGCTCGAGAGCGGTCTGCACGGTCTGCTGGAGTCCGAGGTCGATGTTCATCACCACCGTGTTCCCGGCCACCGGCGGGGTCTGCTTCACGACCCCGACGAACTCACCCCTGGCGTTGATCGCAAGCGCCTGGGATCCCGCCGTCCCGCGGAGCTGCTGCTGGTAGAACTGCTCGATGCCGGTCTTGCCGAACGACGAGGCGATGGTGTAGCCGCTCTTCTTGTTGGCAGCCAGCTCGCTCGGTGAGATCGCACCGATGTAGCCAAGGATGTGGGCGGCGGTCTGACCACCCTGGGGGTAGAAACGCGAAGTCACCGACTGGACCGAGACCCCGGGATACTCCGACTGATGCTCCTGGAGGAACTGGATCGTCGCCGCAGGGGCATCCGTCACGATCGGTGCCGGCTGATACGGGTCGTAGCGGAGGTCCCCCAAGATCTTCTCGACCTGGGCTGGGGTCTGGCCGGTCAACGCCGCCACCTGCCCGATCACCTCAGGGTGCTGCAGCGCCTCCTGGCGGCTCAGCATGATCTCTTGGCTCGTCTTGTTCCCCGCCAAGACGGTGTTGGATCGATCGGTGATGACACCCCGGGGGGCGGGGATGGGAACGACGCGGATCTGGTTGGCGTTCACCGCCTTCTTGGCGGAGCCGGCGTCGACCACCTGGAGGGTGAAGAGCCTGAGCACCATGACCGCGAACAGCCCCAGCGCCACCAATCCGATCACCGCAAGGCGGTAGTCGGGCCGCGACTGGCTCTCATCGGGTGACGGCACGAGGTTGGCCAGGCTGACCCCGCGGCGCTCACGGATACGTGGCTCGCTCCGGGCTCGCCGGTTGAACCACCTCACCAGCTCGTCTCCGCCGATCGAGACCTGCGCGCTCCTCGCTGGTCACCGACGGCCCAGGCAGTGAGCATCCAGATCGGGACCGCGAACAGGGCGCCGAAGAACGTGACAACCGGGATGATGGCCAGGTAGTTGACACCGCTGAACTGGTCTTCGCCGAAGACGATGCCGAATGCCGCATAGGCCAGCACACCGAGCATGCCGACGGCGGCGCCGAGCCCGGGGAGCAGCCACCACACACCGCCTTCGGCGGCGAGGCCCGATCGCTCGGCGACCGTCCCGATCCCGTAGCCGATCAGCGTGGCGACGAACGCCGTGAGGCCGAAGGGGGTGGGGAGCAGGCAGTCGATCGCCATCCCGCTGAAGAACCCGACGACCGCTCCGAGCTCTGCCCCTCCGAGAAGCCCGGCAGTGAGGGGAAGGAGCCAGATGAGCTCAGGGTGCGCACCGAAGACCCTCAGATGGACCATCACCGCGTCCTGGACGGCGACGACGGCGACGGCGACGAGGAGCATCCGGAGTGCGACGCGGCCGGTCACGGAGTCGGGTTCCAGAGGAGGACGTCAACGAAGCCGAGGGAGTCGAGGTTGGCCGCGGGGTTCACGGTGATCGACATCTGGTCGGCGTTCGGCGGTGACGTGGCGCTCGTGACGCGCCCGATCGGGATGCCCGCTGGGTACTGCGCCCCCTGCAGGCCGTTCGTGTAGAGCAGCATGCCGATCGACACCGCGGAGTTCGGCGAGACGAAGGCCACCGACAGCGGCCGGTCGGCGGCGAGGCCGTTCACCATGCCGAGGAGGTTCGAGGTACTGAAGACGGCGCCGACCTTGCTCCTGCCGTCGGTCACCAGCCGGACGATCGCCGTGGACCTCGTGGTCTGGACGACCTGACCGATCAGGCCATCGCTGCCGACCACTGGCATGCCGACCCCGACTCCCGCGTTGGATCCCTTGTTGATCTGGATCGTGGAGGCGAAGTTCGACTGATCCAGGGCGATGCTCTGTGCGGTGACGGTAGGGATGGATCCGACGAACGTCAGGTGCTGGAGCGCTGCGACCTCCAAGATCTGCTTGCGCTCGTACTTCTGGATCTCACCCTGGGTCTGGATCTTGGCGATGATGGCGCGCAGCTTGGCGTTCTCGTCGGACACGGCGCCGTAGTTGACCGCGCCGGCGAAGAAGTCCCCCACCGGCTTCGTGACGGTGTTCACGACGCTCACCACCGGAGAGAGCACCGCCGAGCCAACTCGACGAAGGCCCGACGTCAGTGAGGATCCCGTCCCTCCGGCGCTCAGCGCAACGATGGTGACGGCCGTGAGGAGCAGGAGGGTGACGATGGTCGCCGAGCGGCGAGAGCGGCGAGTCGCCATGCGGCGAGACCTATCGGGATCAGCGCGTCGAGGCGGTGATCAACACGCGCTTGAGCGCGTCGAACTCCTCGAGGCACTGTCCGCTGCCGATCGCCACGCAGTTCAGCGGATCCCGGGCCACCACGATGGGCATGCCGGTCTCCTGTTGGATCTTGGCGTCGAGCCCGTGGAGGAGCGCCCCTCCTCCGGTGAGGACGATGCCCTGGTCCATGATGTCCGCAGCCAGCTCTGGCGGGGTGCGGTCGAGCGTCACCTTGACGGCGTCGATGATCGCCGTCACCGGCTCCTCGATCGCCTCACGGATCTGCTCGGTGGAGATCACCACCGTCTTGGGCAGGCCGCTGACGAGGTCCCGGCCGCGGATCTCAGCCCGGAGCTCCTCTTCGAGGGCGAAGGCGGAGCCGAGCGTGATCTTGATCTCCTCAGCCGTGCGCTCGCCGAGGGCAAGGCTGAACTCCTTCTTCACATACGCGACGATGGCCTCGTCGAGCTCGTCGCCGCCGATGCGGATCGACTGGCTGTTGACGATTCCGCCGAGAGAGATGACTGCGACCTCAGTGGTCCCACCACCGATGTCGACCACCATGTTGCCCGTCGGCTCGTGGACCGGGAGCCCCGCGCCGATCGCCGCAGCCATCGGCTCTTCGATGATGAACGCCTTGCGCGCGCCGGCGTACTCCGCGGCCTCCATCACGGCGCGCTGCTCGACGCCGGTGATGCCCGAGGGAACGCAGATGATCATCCGGGGCTTGGCGAAGCGACGCTGGTGCACCTTGTGGATGAAGTAGCGGAGCATCTTCTCGCAGATCTCGAAGTCGGCGATCACTCCGTCCTTCAGCGGTCGGATGGCCTGGATGTTGCTCGGGGTGCGACCGATCATCCGCTTCGCCTCGGCACCGACGGCCAGCGGGCGGCCATCTTTGACGTCGACCGCGACGACCGAGGGCTCATTGAGGATGATTCCCCTGCCTCGGACGTAGACCAGCGTGTTCGCAGTGCCCAGATCCACGGCCATGTCTCGACCGAGGAGGAAGAGCCGGTTGTCTCTCATTCAAGCGTCCTCTCGCGACTGACGTCCTGTAGGCGAAGTGCCGACAAACACCGGGCCTTCTTGGTGCCCTAAGGCTAGGACCTCGATGCTCCCGATACAAGGCACCTCGGAGCTAGCCAAGATTTGGGAAGAAAAGTGCGATCTCACGAGCTGCTGACTCCGGGGAGTCCGAGCCGTGGATCAGGTTCTCGGTCATCTCGAGGGCGAAGTCGCCCCGAATCGTCCCGGGAGCGGCCTCCGAGGGGTTCGTGGTCCCCATCAGGGTCCGGACCACCTTGTAGGTGTCGTCCTGAGGGCCCTCGATGACCATGACCAGCGACGGCGAGCGGGTGATGAACGCCACCAGGTCGCCGAAGAACGGCTTCTCGGCGTGCTCGGCGTAGTGCTGACCAGCGGTTTCGGCAGAGATCTGACAGAGTTCGGCGGCGACGAGGGACAGGCCCTTGCGCTCGAGGCGGGCGATGATCTCTCCCGAGAGACGGCGCTCGACGCCGTCGGGCTTCACGATGACAAGTGTGCGGTTCACGGGGTTCAAACCTAGCAGTGGAGATGCATGCCCCAAGCGCCTCAGTGGGGCGTCAGGGTGGCGAGCATCGACACAAACACCTGCCGGACCAGGAGCGACGTGGCCACGATGCGAAGCGTGATGTACGTCCGCTCACCCACCAGGTAGTCCCGCCACTGGGTCAGGGCGAAGATCATGAAGAAGACGAAGAGCGACATGAGAAGCTCGCGTGGACGAACCAGGGAGGCTTGGCGGGAGACCCGGGATGCGCCAGGCAGACACCGATCGCGATCCACGGGACGATGCCCGCTCCGCACCCGACGACGAAGGGCCACCATCCGCCACCGGGCTGCTCGTGGTGTTCCTGGAGCCAGCCGAACCCGACCATCGACGCGTTGACGCCCACCAGGGCCAAGGAGCTCGCCGGTGCGAGGATCGGGATCCCCTGGGTGAGGTGGACGCCCCAGCGACCACGTTGTAGCCCTGCCACCCGAACCGACTCTCTCCACCGTCGGGCGTCAGCTCGCTGATCCTCGAGCCGTAGCCCGAGGTCGGCTCAGGAGACGAGCGCTCCGGTCTCGGCCCGTGCCGCCTAGCCCTGGGCTGCCATTCGCTCCAAGAGGCGCTGACGGGCCGGGCCGGCCACATAGAGCGATCCGGTGGCGAGCACCATCCCGTCGTCACCGACCTCGGCGCAAGCGACGTCCACCCCGGCCGGGATGGTGGCCGCCACCTCGGCCTGCATCCCGAGCTCGAGGGCCGCCTTGGCGATGTGTGAGGCCTCAAGCGCCCGGGGCGTCTCGGGCTCCACGCAGATCACTCGCGTAACGCCTGCGTCCCTCAGGGGGGCCAGCAGCTCCCTTGGGTCCCGTCCTGAGAGCATCCCGATGACGGCGACCATGGTCCCCTCGACGTCGAACCCCTCCCCCAGGGCCCGACCCAGAGCTTCGGCGCCGGATCCGTTGTGCGCGCCGTCGACCATCACGAGCGGGCGGTGTCCGAGGACCTCGAGTCGACCGGGAACCCGGACACGGGCCAGCCCCGACTCGACGACCTCGCTGGTCAGCGGCCAGCCGAGGAAGGCCGTCACCGCCGCCAGGGCCACTGATGCGTTCATCGCCTGGTGGGGGCCGTGCAGCGGGACGAGCACGTCACGGTAGGTCGCACCAGGCACGATGAGATCGCACACGCGGCCCCCGAAGGCCAGGCGGTTGTTCACGGACTCGAACTCGACACCGCTTCGCCACAGCCCGGCGGCTCCGACCTCGTCGCATCGGCGCAGGACGATCTCAGCGATGGCATCGCTCACCTCACCGAGGACCACCGTCGAGCCGGGCTTGATGATCCCGGCCTTGTCGGTCGCGATCTCCTCGACGGTCTCTCCGAGGACCTGGGTGTGATCCAAGCTCACGTTGGTCAGAACGCAGACCTCGGCCTCGACCACATTGGTCGAGTCCCAGGTCCCACCGAGACCGACCTCGACCACCGCGACGTCGACCGCTTCGTCGGCGAAGTACGTCAGCGCGGCCACCGTCAGCAGCTCGAAGCGCGTCAGCGGCTCGTCGAGCTGCTGCTCGAGGAGCGAGAGCCGGAAGAGGAGGTCGGTCAGCGCCTCGTCGTCGATCGGCGTCTCATCGCAGGCGATCCGCTCGTTGACGCGGTGGAGGTTGGGGCTCGTGTAGGTCCCGACCCGGAGTCCCAGCTCCGCGATCAGCGACGTGATCATCGCCGTCGTCGATCCCTTGCCGTTCGTCCCGGTGACGTGGATCACCCGATACGCCGATTCAGGGTGTCCGAGGAGCTCGAGGGCCTGGTTCATCCCCTCCAGGCTGGGCAGCAGCCGCCGTGTGGGTGCTACCCGCTCGTAGTCGATGTGGTCGTCGAGCCACCCGAGTGCCTCATCGAGAGAGGCAAATGGGGTGACCATCGGCTACGAAGCCGCGCGGCGCGTGCGGGTGGTCTTCTTCTTCTCGTGGGGGACCAGCGTGGGGGCGACCCTGTCGAGAACGACGGAGCCGTCCACGACGCATCGACCGACGTCGGTCCGGCTCGGAAGGTCGTACATCACGTCCAAGAGGACCTCTTCGAGGATCGCCCGCAGGCCCCTCGCTCCGGTTCCCCGCAGGAGCGCCTGGTCGGCGACCGCCTCGAGGGCGTCCTGGGTGAACTCGAGCTCGACCCCGTCGAGGGCGAAGACGCGCTCATACTGCTTGACCAACGAGTTCTTCGGCTCGATCAGGATCTGGACGAGCATCTCGCGGTCGAGCTGGCTCACGGCGCTGACCACCGGAAGCCGGCCGATGAACTCGGGGATGAGACCGAACTTGATGAGGTCCTCGGGAAGGACGTTGCGCAACAGCTCGCTGTTGTCCCCTCCGACCGCTCCGACGTCCGCCCGGAATCCGATCGACTTGCGTCCGATGCGGCCGGAGATCACCGAGTCGAGACCGGCGAAGGCACCGCCGCAGATGAAGAGGATGTTGGTCGTGTCGATCGAGATGAACTCCTGGTGGGGGTGCTTGCGCCCACCCTGAGGCGGCACCGACGCCGTGGTCCCCTCCAGGATCTTGAGCAGCGCCTGCTGGACGCCTTCGCCCGAGACGTCCCGGGTGATCGACGGGTTCTCGCTCTTGCGGGCGATCTTGTCGATCTCGTCGATGTAGATGATCCCCTTCTCGGCCCGAGCGACGTCGAAGTCCGCGGCCTGGATCAGTTTGAGCAGGATGTTCTCGACGTCCTCGCCGACGTAGCCAGCCTCGGTCAGCGCCGTGGCATCGGCGATGGCGAACGGCACGTTGAGCATCCGCGCCAGGGTCTGGGCCAGCCGGGTCGT
>JADGOD010000149.1 GCA_017883125.1 Acidimicrobiales bacterium | reverse complement strand
GCCCTGTGCAGGTTCGAGTTCACCGCTGATTCACGGAGGCTTCCCGTCAGCGTGGACCCGCCCTCGAGGTGCCGAGCGACACCTTGCCCGTCCCGAATCCGCTCTGTCATCCATCGAGCTTTCTGGGTTCAGGGTCCGATCCCTGCACGCACGATCGCGTGCCCGGACGACGATCGGGGTCTGGTCGGTACGATGACGAGGTGATCCACTCTCTGCGGATGTCTCGATGACCGAGGTGTTCGCCACCCCAGTCGGGCCGGTGGCCGCACCACCCGCCCGCCGACCAGGATCCGTCCGCAGGACGTCGACGATCCTCATGACCTGGCCCGACTCCATCTTCAAGGGGACCCGGCTGCACGGGCGCTGCCGGGACCTGCTGACCACCCTCGACGGGGAGGCCAGGGTCCTCGACGAACAAGAGCTGCTCGCCACGGTGGACCTCCATCGCACCATCACCTCGATCTCCTCCGAGCCCGCCGTGCCCGGGCTCGAGCGGCTTGTCAGCTCCCGCGGGGGAAGCAAGCTCCGTGGCGACCTCCAGGAGATCGTCCCTCAGCTGCGCTCCTCGGGGGCACCGCTCTACCTGCTCCTCGACGACCTGGCGGGCTCCTCGCTCATCGCCGGCTTCGGCTGGTCCCGATGGATCGACCACCTGCCCGAGCTGGCCGACATCCGCGGCAAGACCCCCCTCCCTCAGATGCAGGGGATCTGCTCGGGCTTCCGGCCGGGCGCCTCCTCGCTGAACGCAGATGGCACCCTCGCCATGATCGGTGCCCGTGTCGCGGCCGTCCCGCCGCTCGTCGATGTGAGCGACCCTCTCGGCTGGCACGCACTCGACGAGCCGCCCCAGATGGCGATGCAGCGCGCTCGGCGGATCGATGTGTGGCGAGAGGGCCGGAGAATCGAGATCGATGCCATGTTCCGCGACACCTGCTGGGAGCCCGACGGCACCGAGATCGCCGTGCACGAGTACAGCCTCACTGCCGCCGCCGATTTCGAGAGCGGGATCGTCGAGTCCATCGAGGCCACGCCCCGCGTGCTCCCCTATGTCGAGTGTCCGGGGGCAGCCAGCAACGTCGATCGCCTCGTCGGCGTGGCCCTGGGTGACCTGCGCGCAGAGGTCCTCAACCTGCTCAAGGGCATCGACTGCTGCACGCACCTCAACGACGCGCTGCGCTCGCTGGCCGAGGCGCCCATCCTCGTCGAGAAGATCCCAAGCGACCACTAGCCCGAGGAGCCGCTCCCACCGCGAGAGCAGCCTTCGCCACGCAGACGCCCGCCCGGGGCGTGCTCGAGCTCGGTCACACGAACCGAGGCTGTCGGCGCAGGCCTCAGGCAGCCGACGGACCTCCGTCTCCCGATCCGGAGCCGAGGTCCGAATGACGAAGAGCTGTCGGTCCTCCTCATGGCCAGAGAGGAACGGACCGAGCCCCTAGGGGAAGTCTCGATGGGGCACGTCAGGGACACTCGATCGTTTGTCGAAGGAATAGGGTTGACGAGTGGACCGGCAACCGTCGGTCGCCGTTGAGGGGATGGCAGCAGCCTTCGGCGCCTGGACGTTTCTCGCGCTGGTCCTTTACGCATCGAGCGAGTGGTCCCCAGAACACCAGAGAGCGAAGGAGCAGTGTCGTGACAGCAGCCAATGGCAAGCGTGGGATCACGATCTTTCGGGCCCAAGAGGCGGTAGACGTCGACGAGACCGACTTCCTCGTGCGATCTGAGGTGTCTCCAGGGGCGTTGCACGGGATCAGCGCCAGCGTCGACGCTGGGGCGTCCGATGGCTCCGAGCTCAGACTCCTGGTTCGGGATGCTGGCGGATTCAGCCTGCTCCACGCCTGGTTCAAGGCGAACTTCCCCCTGCCCCGCCACACCCACAACGCGGACTGCATGTACTACGTGATCTCGGGGAGCGCCGTCATGGGCAGCCAGGTTCTGCGGGCCGGCGACTCCTTCTTCGTCCCGGCCGGAGCCCCGTATCAGTACAGCGCGGGGCCGGAGGGCGTCGAAGTCCTGGAGGTCCGCCATGGGGCGGAGCAGTTTGACATCACCCTCGCAGATGTAAGCCCGGCTCGGTGGCAAGCAATGGCCCAGACCATCGAGGCCAACCGACAGCGGTGGGCAGGCGAGCCGACGAGCCCAACCTTCGTGGCCAATGCCCAATAGATGCCTCACCGACCCGGCGTTCGATGGCACCTTGCTGATTCGCTGCTGAGCCCCCAACGACCCTGCGCCGGGCATCTTCTCTCGCGTCGACAGACCTCGATGCGATGTTTGCCTCCGGCCTCTTGTTGAGGGCCGAGATCCGAGGGCCACCGGCGTGTCCCCCTGTGAATGAGGGGAGATAGACCCACCCGGCCTCGAACTGCGAGGGTCGTCCCTAACTTATGGGGCAATGGAGGTCGCGGCCGCTATGCCGATGGGGTTGATCACCGACCATGCCGTAGCCGACGGGCCCGAAGGGCAGGGGGCTGATCCCATTCAGCCCCGGCCGGCTCGGCATAAACTGCCCGGGCGTCATCGAAACCCTGGTGCGGTGTGAGATCGCCGATAGGCCGAGCAGATCAGTCCTGCATGTGGGCCTTGATGAGGGTCAGCGATACTCGACGAGCTCGTGACGTGCGCCGAAGAACTCGCCGGGATCGATCGAGATGCCGCCAAGGACGCTCGTGCCCGCCTCCGTCTTCACGCCGAGCGAAGCGAGGCGGTCAGCCGCTTGGTCAAGGCTGCCTACTCTCCAAGCCATCGAGTAGATGCCCTCGTTCCGATTGGCGATGTGATCGCTCACCGGTCCGGCGTCCCCAGTCGGAGTCACAAGCAGCAGCGGCGTGCCCGCTATCTGGAGGTGGCACCGGTCGAGGGGCTCGGGGTCGGTCACGCTGTCCTCTTCGACCACCTCCGCACCCCACAGATCAACAAGAAAATCGCGGGATCCCCCTAGATCCCTCACGCCGATAATGATCGCCGAAAGCCCCTCCAGCGACATCGGGTTCCCCGCGTACCAGGTGGAGCTCCAGCCGGAGTACTCGAACGGGTCGTTCGGCATGGGTCCTGCGAACAGTTCGATCATCATGCCGAAGCTGTCCTTGGGATGCGTGAACGCTACGTAGTCCGAGTACCGGATGCCACGCTCCCGGAGCTTCGCGAGTGCCGATTCCATATCGGGGACTCGGAACTCAAGCGAATGCCAGCCCTCGCCGTATCGTTCCAGGTACTGCCGGTACACCGCGGGCTGGTCTCGTGGAGCCATGGGCTCGATCATGAAGTCGCCCACGTAGAACAGGTTCATGTCGCGATCAGCAACCTCGTTGTAGCCCTCTGCGAACACCAACGCCCCAAAGACGTCCATGTACTTCACACGGCAGGCGTGGTAATCCCAGACGGAGTGGATCACGTGCACGACACGCTGAACCTCGATCTCTCCAGGCATGGCCGCTCCTCAAGTCACCCCGATTGACGTTGGCCTCAACGTAACAGTCACACTCGTCATACGAATCGTGTGGCCTCGACGCACGACTTGTGATTGCCCAGACTCGTCGCAGGACTCCGGGGACTCGAACCCCGAACCCCGAATCGGTCGCGCCTGCCCCCTATCAATGGGTGGATGTGGCAGACCGGCACATTGAGGATGGTTCGCAAACACAGAATGAGCTCATCTGATCATTAGGCCACGCCTACATTCGGTCCTGTCTTCAGGTCGGGAGGTCAAGGAACCTGCGTGCCAAGCGGAGGAGCTGAGACCGAAGTGCTTCATCATCGAGCTCAGTGGCGATCGGGTGCATGACGGCACCGCCGATCGCGGCCGTCAGCATCGCGGCGGAGAGCCGTCCGTCGGGCCCGGCATCATCGCCCATGAGTACCCGGTAGAGGCGGTCCATCACTCGCCGGAACGGTTCGTGGTGAGAGAAGTAGCTGACGATGACGGGGTCGCCCAGGAGGCTGCCCTCCATCCGGCGACGCTCGACGGCCAAGTCGACGATACGGGCTACCAAAACGTCGCGCGCAAGCGCGGGACTCGCTTCATTCTCGGCAGCTTCGATCGCCGTCTCGACCCTCGCGAGTTCGTCCTCGGCCGCTGCGATGACGATGGCTTCCTTGGTCTTGAACTGGTGATAAATGGCCGCCTTCGTCACGCCGAGCGCGTCAGCGATCATCTGAAAGGAGGTACCAGCGACGCCGTGCCTGGCGAAGAGCTCGAGGGCTGCACCGACCGTTCGCTCTTGCACGGCGCTCAGCGGCGTGGACCGTGACGACGCGTTGCCAGTGATCCCTTTGGAAGCCACCGACCAATGCTAGCCACCCTTGACCGAGGCTAGACGATCGTCTAGCCTCCGAACTCGTTGGCAGAAACCGTTGAGCCAACACAACACCGGGGGGTGCACCGTGTCAGAACCAACGCTCGAACCACAGCTTGACGAGTTCCTCGAGATCCGAAAGCCAGGAGCCCATCTTGAAGAGGGAGTCATCGCCGATGACTTCACGCTGGCCCTTGGGGTCGATCTCAACAACTTCCAGAAGTTCCCTCGTGTCGACGACAACGTCACGTACCAGAGAGGCGACCTCGACATCCGCCAGCAGCTCGACGTCGACTCGGGCGCGGAGCTGCCCGACTACAGCGGCCCCTACCGGGCGGACCTGCGCTTCACCGACTTCTCGAAGGAGGCTCTGGCCATCAAGTTCCTGCCCTGGAGCGAGCGCTACCTGTTGCTCTGCGTCGACGGCTGGGCCGCTGAGGTGGTCAAGCGCTTCGGGGCCGAGACGATGGCCGAGATCGAGTGGACCGCCTGGAACGACCAGGTGGCACCAGAGCTCGAGCGCTGGAAGAGCGAGTTCCTCCCCGCTGGCATCGTCTACAACGACCCGAACACCCAGGTCGGCGAGGAGGACCGGGTCGGGACCCGCGTCGTCTACACCGGGCTGTTCACGCCTGGTGCGAGCACCGTCGAGCTCTCCAAGGAGCAGTTGGTCCGCTGGCTCCTCGGGAGCCACGAGTACCTGCTGCAGTGCATCGAGGCGTGGGCCACGCAGATCACGGTCCGCTACGGGCTCGAAGAGATGTTCGACATCCAGTGGGTGCTCTGGGGCGATCTGGTGCTCCCTGGGGTCATGAAGCTCAAGGCTGAGTACCTGGGCATCAGCGGGAACACGGTCGCTGACTGGATGAAGGACCTCCAGGTCGACGCCACCGCCATGCCGGGCAAGGCCTTCGACCTCAACTTTGAGATGCCGGAGCCCGAGGTCGGCATCATGACCTACAACCGCTGCGTGGCTGCCGCTCAGTGGGAGGCGATGGAACGTCCCGACATCTTGGAGAAGAACTGCCACTCCACGTGCCCGAAGTCCATGATCCAGACAACCAAGATGTACAACCCGAACATGAAGGTCGAGATCCTGGCCATCCCGCCCCGCAAGGACCCGGGCGACGTGTGCTGCAAGTGGCGCTTCAG
>JADGOD010000148.1 GCA_017883125.1 Acidimicrobiales bacterium | reverse complement strand
GCCTGACGACGTGCTCCGATCCACTGTCGATGCGATCGAACGACGACGGGAGTCCTGAGCCATGAGACGCAACGAGGGCGAGCTGATCAAGATGCGCAAGGCCGGCAAGGTCGTCGCCGAGATGCACGAGGCCACCAGAGCAGTGATCCGCCCCGGGATTACCACCATGGACCTCAACCGGGCGGCCGCCGACGTCATCGAGAGGCGCGGGGCGACCTCGAACTTCCTCGGGTACCACGGCTTCCCAGCGGTGATCTGCACCAGCCCGAACGACATGATCGTCCACGGCATCCCGAGCGATGACGTCGTCCTGCACGAGGGCGACATCATCTCGGTCGACTGTGGGGCGATCATCGAGGGCTATCACGGCGATGCGGCGTACACGGCGGGCGTGGGCGAGATCTCAAAGGCGGCCGCCCGGCTCCTCGAGGTCACCGAGCGGAGCCTTTTCGCCGGGATCGAGCAGCTCACCAAGGGCAATCGCCTGCACGAGGTCGGCCGGGCCGTCCAGAAGGTGGCGGAGGCGGCGGGCTTCGGCGTGGTGCGCGAGTACGTCGGACACGGGATCGGAACCGCGATGCATGAGGCGCCCCAGGTCCCGAACTACTGGCCGGGAACCCCGGGCCCGATGCTCAAGACCGGGATGGTCTTTGCCATCGAGCCGATGGTCAACATCGGCAGCCCCGAGACGATGACCCTCGAGGATGGTTGGGCAGTGGTCACTGCCGACGGATCGCTTTCCGCTCACTTCGAGCACACGATCGCCGTCACCGAGCACGGCCCCGAGATCTTCACCCTGCCGTAGCGATGGAACAGCGGACCCCCCTCAGCCAAACGGCCAGTTTCGGCCGTTTTTCGGCCTTTGTGACTCCGGGTTGGCGCCAGACGCCTGAGTGAGTAAGATGAAAGCCCGTCCCGCGCGCCCTCTGGGGGTGCGGTCAGGGAAATGCCCCCAACTGCGTGGTTCGGCGTACTGCCGTGTGCCCAGCGAGGGGTGTGAAGTGACAAGACGATCTCAAGGAGAGAGACCTGCCCAAGCCAAAGGAAGATGCCATTGTTCTCGAAGGAACGGTTGTAGAGCCGTTGCCCAACGCGATGTTCCGCGTTGAGCTTGAGAACGGGCACAAGGTCCTCGCCCACAGTTCCGGAAAGATGCGGATGCACCGAATCCGGATCCTGCCTGGTGACAAGGTGCAAGTGGAGATCACTCCCTATGACCTCTCACGAGGTCGAATCACCTACCGGTACAAGTAAGCAGCTAGGGAACAGGTTCAGAGCGGAGTTTTTGGATGAAGGTACGACCGAGCGTCAAACCGATGTGTGAGAAGTGCAAAGTGATCCGCCGGCACGGCAACGTGCAGGTGATCTGCGACAACCCGCGCCACAAGCAGCGCCAGGGCTGAGGAAGAGGAATTCATGGCACGTATTGCTGGCGTCGACATCCCGAGAGAGAAGCGGGTTGAGATCTCGCTGACCTACATCTTCGGGATCGGCCTCACCACCTCGAAGCGCGCCCTCGCGGCGACGGACATCAACCCTGACACCCGGGTTCGTGACCTGACTGAAGAAGAGGTCAACCATCTCCGTACGTGGATCGACGGCGAGCTCACCGTCGAAGGTGACCTCCGTCGTGACGTGGCTCAGGACATCCGTCGCAAGATGGAGATCAACTGCTACCAGGGCGTTCGGCATCGTAAGGGCCTCCCCGTCCACGGGCAGCGCACCCACACCAACGCTCGTACTCGTAAGGGTCCCAAGAAGACCGTCGCCGGGAAGAAGAAGGTCAAGAAGTAATGGCAAAGCCCCAAGGAAGCCGTCGACCCCGTCGTCGGGAGCGCAAGAACATCGCCTACGGCATCGCTCACGTCAAGAGCTCGTTCAACAACACGATCATCTCCATCGCCGACCCTGAGGGCAATGTCCTGTCCTGGGCCTCGGCGGGCAACGTCGGCTTCAAGGGATCGCGCAAGTCGACCCCCTTCGCCGCCCAGCTGGCTGCCGAGCAGGCCGCCAAGCGTGCCATGGAGCACGGCGTCCGCAAGGTCGACGTGTACGTCCGTGGTCCTGGCTCAGGTCGTGAGACCGCGATCCGTTCCATTGCTGCTGCCGGCATCGAAGTCGTCGGCATCAAGGACGTCACCCCCATCCCCCACAACGGCTGCCGCCCCAAGAAGCGGCGCCGGGTCTAAGTAGGAGAGAAGCCACATCATGGCCCGATACACCGGCCCCGTCTGCCGTCTTTGCCGCCGAGAGCGCACGAAGCTCTACTTGAAAGGCGAGCGCTGCAACTCCCTGAAGTGCCCTGTCTCTGAGCAGGTCACCGACCGTCACAGCCGCGCCTACCCGCCTGGTGAGCACGGTCGCGACCGCATGCGCCAAGGCTCCGAGTACCTCGGCCAGCTCCGTGAGAAGCAGAAGTGCCGTCGCATCTACGGCCTGCTCGAGAAGCAGTTCCGCAACCTCTACGAAGAGGCCAACCGTCGACCCGGCATCACCGGTGAGAACCTCCTCCAGATGCTCGAGCTCCGCCTCGACAACGTGGTCTTCCGCGCCGGATGGGGAGCGAGCCGCAGTCAGGCCCGCCAGCTCGTCCAGCACGGTCACGTCTTGGTGAACGGCAAGAAGGTCACGATCCCGTCGTATCGCCTCCGCAAGGACCAGGTCGTTGCACTGAAGGCCCCGACCCGCGAGAACTTCCAGGTGGTCCGCAACCGCGACACCCTCGACCGCCAGCTTGCCCCGTGGCTTGAGACCGGCGACAGCGGGTTCGCGGTCACGGTCTTCTCTCTTCCGATTCGCGCACAGATCGACGAGCCCGTCCAAGAGCAGCTCATCGTCGAGCTGTACTCGAAGTAGTACCACCCGCACCCCGAGCCCGATACACACCGAGGAGCCAACAGAACGATGCTCATCATCCAACGACCCACAGTCGAGTCAATCGACGAAGAGAGGCACAACCGGCAGCGATTTGCTGTCGGACCGCTTGACCCCGGCTTCGGCCACACCCTTGGCAACTCGCTCCGGCGGACGCTGCTCTCGTCGATCCCTGGTGCCGCCGTCACCCAGGTCCGCTTTGACGAGGCCCTGCACGAGTTCACGACGATCCCTGGTATCAAGGAAGACGCTACCGACGTCATCTTGAACCTCAAGGACATCTTGATCCGGGCCGAGAGCGACGAGGCCGTCACGCTGCGCCTCGACAAGAAGGGCCCGGCCGACGCCACCGCCGCGGACATCGAGCTGCCGGCAGGCGTCGAGGTGCTCAACCCTGAGCTCCACATCGCCACCGTCAACGCCAAGGGACACCTGGCCATCGACATCACCATCGACAAGGGCCGGGGCTACGTCTCTGCGGACCGCAACAAGCGCTCCAACGTCATCGGCGTGATCCCTGTCGACTCGATCTTCTCGCCTGTCCGTCGGGTGACCTACACGATCGAGCCCGTCCGTGTCGAGCAGTCGACCGACTTCGACCGCCTCGTCCTCGACATCGAGACCGATGGAACGATCACCCCTCGTGAGGCACTCGCTTCGGCCGGGGCAACGCTCGGTTCGCTGGTCGGCCTGGTCGCCTCCCTCGACGAGGCCCCTCAGGGCCTCGAGCTCGGGGACGTCGGTGCCGCCCTCGGCGCATCGAGTGAGCTCGATGCCCGCATCGAGGACCTCGGTCTCACCGAGCGTGCCCGTAACTGCCTCAAGCGCGCCGGGGTCAACTCCATCGGTGAGCTGGTCGCCTGCAGCGCCAAGGACCTGTTGAGCATCACGAACTTCGGCCAGACCTCGCTCAAGGACGTCAACGACCGTCTCGACGAGCGTGGCCTCGCCCTGCGAGTGGAGGACTGACATGAGAGGGACCCCTAGGCGTGGCCGCCGGTTCGGCGGATCCGCGGCCCACCAGAAGGCGATGATGGGCAACCTCGTTGCCTCACTCGTCGCTGCGGAATTCGTGGTGACCACCGAAGCAAAGGCCAAGGCGCTGCGCCCCTTCGCCGAGAAGTGCATCACCGCTGCCACCAAGGGTGGTGTCGCCAACCAACGTCGCGTGGTGGCGCTGATCCGTGACCGGGACATGGCTCACAAGCTGTTCGCCGAGATCGGACCGCGTTACGCCGAGCGCCCGGGCGGATACACCCGGATCCTCAAGCTCGGACCGCGCCCTGGGGACAACGCTCCCATGGCGCGCATCGAGCTGGTCTGAGCGGACCGTTGCCCTAATGGGCGCCTCGGCACGCTGGAGGATGACCGTCGCCTATCGTGGCACGGACTTCCACGGGTTTGCCAAGCAGCCCGGCCAGCGGACCGTCGCCGGTGATCTGGCCGACGCTCTCCAGCGCATGGCCCGGATGCCGGCATCGCCGAACATCGTCTGCGCTGGGCGCACCGACACAGGCGTGCACGCCACCGCACAGGTGATCCACGTCGACCTGCCCTCGCCGCTTCCCACCACTCGGGAGGGCGAGCTGACCGTCGAGCAGATGCTCAACTCGCTGAACCACCAGACGGGCAGCGACATCTCAGTGCTCGACGCGGTGATCGTCAACCCCGAGTTCGATGCCCGGCACTCAGCCCGCTGGCGTCGCTACCGCTATCTGGTGCACGAGTCCGCCGTGCCGGACCCCCTCCTGAACGGGCTGTCCTGGCAGATGCCCGGTCCGCTCGACGTTCGGGCCATGAGCCAGGCGATCGGTGCGGTGATCGGGAGCCACGACTTCCGGAGCTTCTGCCGCCGAGCCCCGGCAACCACCTCTGGGGAGCCGATCATCCGGCTGGTGACGAACGCGACCGTCGAGATCGTTGACGTTGACGGAACGATCGACCTGATCGGGGGACGCTTGGTGAGGATCGAGATCCAGGCCTCCTCCTTCTGCCACCAGATGGTCCGATCGATCGTCAGCGAGATCGTCGAGATCGGACGGGGCCGGTCGAACGGGGCCGAGCTGGTGGCCCTTCTCCGCAGTCACAACCGCCATGGGGCGCCTCAGCCGGCCCCCCCCGAAGGGCTCTGTCTGATCGGGGTCGGCTACGACGAAGAGGCCGGCTTGCTCGAAGAGGCCTCCAGGCCCTAACATGAGAGTCCCTGCTGGCGAGGTATCTGCCAGCGTCCCCCAAAGGCACAGTGGCCACGATCGGCCCACTGACCGCCCACGTTGAGAGAGATTGCAGAGAACCACGGTGCGCACGTACTCCCCGAAGGCCAGTGAGATCAATCGGTCCTGGCTCGTCATCGATGCTGACGGCATGGTGCTTGGTCGCCTTGCCTCCGAGGCGGCTCGTCTGCTGCGAGGCAAGCACCGCCCCTACTACGCCCAGCACATGGACACCGGCGATCACGTCATCGTGGTCAACGCCGACAAGATCGTCATGACCTCGAACAAGGCGGACTCGAAGTTCTACCATCGCCACTCGGGCTACCCGGGCGGCCTGAAGTCGACGAGCTATGCCGACCTCCTTCAGGACAAGCCAGTTGAGCTCGTCACCCGTGCGATCCGAGGCATGGTCCCGAAGAACCGTCTTGGCCGCCAGCAGATGACGAAGCTCAAGGTCTACGCCGGCCCGGCGCACCCGCACGAGGCCCAGAACCCGCAGCCCTACGACGTGCCCGGCGCTCGCCGGCAGGCATCGTAGGAGAGGAGATATCAATGCCCGTACCTCTCACCCAGTCCACCGGCCGTCGTAAGCAGGCAGTCGCCCGCGTACGTTTTCGCCCGGGCCAGGGAGTGATCACCATCAACAAGCGGCCCTTCGAGGCGTACTTCACCTCGGCCACCCACCGCATGCTCATCACCGAGCCGCTCCGGGTCGCCGGGATCGAAGGCACCTACGACGTGGACGCCACCATGGATGGCGGCGGCATCGCCGGCCAGGCTGGTGCGCTCCGCCTCGGGATCGCCCGCTCGCTCATCGAGCTCGACCCCGAGCTGCGTGGCCAGATGAAGAAGGCCGGACTCCTCACGCGTGACTCGCGGAAGAAGGAGTCGAAGAAGTACGGCCTCAAGAAGGCCCGTAAGGCACCGCAGTACTCGAAGCGCTAAATCGTGGGTCGAGGCAGGTTCGGGACCGATGGAGTCCGCGGCCTCGCCAACGGCCTGCTCACGCCTGAGCTGGCTCTCAACATCGGCCGCGCTTCGGCTCGGGTCCTGGATGCTCCGATGGTCGTCATCGGGCGTGATACCCGACGCTCGGGACCGATGCTCGCTGCTGCTCTGGCTGCGGGATTCGCATCAGAGGGCGTCGACGTCATCGACGTCGGCGTGCTCCCTACCCCTGGGGTGGCGTCGCTGTGCGCCAGCCGGGGAGTCCCCGGTGCGGTGGTCTCAGCCTCGCACAACCCTTTTGCCGACAACGGCATCAAGATCCTCGCCGCAGGAGGCACAAAGCTCTCCGACGAGGTCGAGGCGGCGATCGAAGCCGAGCTCGATGCCCTTGACGCCGATGCCCTTGACGCCGATGCGTTCGGAGCGGAGCGCCCGACAGGGGAGCGGATCGGGGAGATCCACTCCGAGCCCGAGCTCGCACAGGGGTACGTTGAGCACCTCTTGGGATGTCTGCCCCCTCGGGCGCTGGCATCCCTGCGCATCGTGGTCGACTGCGCGCACGGTGCGGCCACCCCGGTAGCCAGAGAGGTGCTCACCGGACTTGGCGCGCACTGCATCGTCATCGGCGATGAACCCACGGGGACGAACATCAACGATGGGGTCGGCTCGACGCACCCCGAAGCCCTGGCCGAGGCCGTCCTGGCTCACCACGCCGATCTCGGCCTGGCGCTCGACGGTGATGCGGACCGGCTCGTGGCCGTCGACCACACCGGCGCGATCCTCGACGGCGACGTCCTGCTCGCGCTCTTCGCCAAGGACCTCTCGACACGCGGCGAGCTGTCCAAGAACACCATCGTCGTCACGGTGATGACGAACCTCGGCTTCCACCGAGCCATGCAGTCAGCGGAGATCGAGGTGCGGGTGGTCCCGGTGGGGGACCGTAACGTGATGCACGCCCTTGATGCCGAGGGGCTGAGCCTCGGAGGCGAGCAGTCGGGCCACGTCATCTTCCGCTCTCGGGCGACCACCGGCGACGGCCTGCTCACGGGCATCCTCCTCGCTGATCTCGTCGTACGGACGTCGACCCCTCTTGCTGAGCTGGCCGATGGTGCCCTCACGCTCTTCCCTCAGGTCCTGGCTGCCGTGTCGGTCGCCGACGTCGACGGCTTCTCGACCTCGTCGGAGATCAGAGAGGCGATCGAGGCGGCGGAGACCCAGATCGAGGGCCGAGGCCGCATCCTCGTCAGGGCGTCGGGGACCGAGCCGGTCATCCGGGTCATGGTCGAGGCTGAAGACGCTGATGAGGCCGATCAGTTCGCTCGTCAGCTCGTCGAAACAGTGATCGGGGCCCTCGGGACCCGGCAGTGAGAAGAGGCCCGGTAACGTAGGGGTCCATGTGCGGCATCATCGGAGTGACCGGTTCCGCCGATGCCCTCGACATCTTGCTCGACGGCCTCGAGCGACTTGAGTACCGGGGGTACGACTCCGCGGGGGTTGTCCTCATCGATGACGAGGGCATCAGCCGTGTGCGGATCGCCGACGGGACGCACTCGGTCGCCACGCTGAGGAAGGTCACCCCGGAGGCCGACCACGGCCAGCCAGCGGGTATCGGCCACACCCGCTGGGCGACGCACGGTCATCCGAGCGAGCGAAACGCCCACCCCCACCTCGACTGCTCGGGCCATGTGGCACTGGTCCACAACGGCATCATCGAGAACCACGCCGAGATAGCGGCCGAGCTGGTGGCGGCCGGCCACACGCTGGCCTCGGACACCGATACCGAGGTGCTCGCCCACCTGATCGAAGACGCGCTCAAGACCGGGTTGAGCCTGACCGAGGCCGTTCGTCGGGTCCTCCGTGACGTCAGAGGGGCATTCGCCCTCGGCGTGGTGAGCATGGACGACCCTGAGCTGATCGTGGCCGCCCGGCGGGTGTCGCCGCTGATCATCGGGGCGCTCGGTGGACAGAGCTTCCTGGCATCGGACATCCCTGCGCTCCTCGAGCGGACACGCGACCTGATGGTCCTCGATGACGATCAGATCGCCGAGCTCCGACCAGGGAGCATCGTGGTGACGACCATCGACGGTGTCGTCGTCACCCCGCCGCCTCTCCACGTGACCTGGGACGTCGAGGCCGCCCAGATGGGCGGCTTCGACGACTTCATGACCAAGGAGATCCACGAGCAGCCCCAGGCGATCGCCGACACCCTCCGGGGCCGGGTCGACGCCGACGGTCGGATCGTCCTCGACCAGCTCGATCTGAGCGACGATGACCTGAGGGCGATCACCCAGGTATCCGTGGTGGCCTGCGGATCGAGCTTCCACGCCGGCCTTGTGGCGAAGTACGCGTTCGAACGGTGGATGAGGCTCCCGGTCGAGGTCGACATCGCCAGTGAGTTCCGCTACCGCGATCCCGTCCTCCACGAGAACGCGCTCGTCGTCGGGGTGAGCCAGTCCGGCGAGACGGTCGACACCCTCCAGGCGATGCGCAAGGCGCGCGAGAGCGGCGCGAAGGTGATCGTCGTCTCCAACGTCGTCGACTCCTCGATGGCCCGCGAGGCCCATGGCGTCCTGTACACGCACGCCGGACCCGAGGTCGGGGTGGCGGCCACCAAGACCGTCGTGGCCCAGATCGTCGCCCTCGAGCTCCTCGGCCTTCGGATCGCCCAGGTCCGAGGGACGCTGAGCGCTGACGAGATCGCTACCGAGCTCGCGGCACTCGGGTCCATGGGTGCCATCGTCGCTGAGGCCATCGCTCGTGATGATGCGGTGGCCCGTGTCGCCGCGGAGCTGGCGGACGCCCGAGAGTTCTTCTTCCTCGGCCGAGGGACGGGGTACCCAACCGCTCTCGAAGGGGCGCTCAAGCTCAAGGAGATCTCGTACCTCCATGCCGAGGGCTACCCGGGAGGCGAGCTCAAGCACGGACCGCTGGCCGTCATCGAGCCTGGCTGCGTGGTGGTCGCCGTGGCGACCGGCGGACCGCTCAAGGAGAAGATGCTCTCCAACGTCGCCGAGGTGAAGTCGCGCGGCGCGACGGTTGTCCTGGTGGTTGATGACGGCGACGCGCTTGCCGCCGCGTCGGGCGACTACGTCCTGCGCGTTCCCGCCGCTCCCGTGCTGATGGCACCGATCAAGGACGTGGTGCCTCTCCAGCAGTTCGCCTACCACCTGGCGCGGGCGCGGGGCCTCGACGTCGACCGTCCGAGGAACCTGGCCAAGACGGTGACGGTTGAGTGAGCAGCGCTGACGGCTCCGGAATCGTCGGGGTCGGGGTCGACCTGATCGCCGTCGAACGGGTTGCTGACGCCGTGGAGCGACGCCCGGGACTCCTCACGAAGCTGTTCACCGACGCTGAGCGGGCCACGATCGAGCGCGGCTCGTCTCCCTCGGCCAAGATGCGTTCTCTCGCCGGGAGGTTCGCCGCCAAAGAAGCAGTGATGAAGGCGCTCGGCGTGGGGATCGGACAGGTCGCGTTCTCTGAGGTCGAGATCGGCGGCGGCCGCGGCTCATCACCCCATGTGTCGCTGAGCGGTCGGGCAGCCGAGCGCGCCGACGCCCTGGGCGTTGCCTCGATCGCCCTCTCGATGTCTCACGACTCAGGCATGGCGATCGCCATGGCAGTGGCCATGAGGATCGACTCGTGAGACCGGTCGTGAGCGTGGCGGAGATGGCGGTGATGGACGCCAGAGCCATGGAGACGGTCGACCATGAAGAGCTCGTCAATCGAGCTGGCTACGCCGTGGCCCATCAGGCCGGGCGACTCCTCGGTCGGGTGAGTGGACGACGGGTGGTGGTTCTGGCGGGGCCCGGATCGAATGGAGCTGACGGTCGGGTCGCCGCACGGATCCTGGCCGCTCGTGGGGCATCGACGACGATCGTCGGGCCGACGGCGACCTCTGATGATCTGCGCGACGCGGATCTGGTCATCGACGCGGCGTTCGGAACAGGGCTCTCGAGGCCCTTCGTGGCACCGACTCCTCCCGCCGGAGTTCCTGTGCTGGCCATCGATCTCCCCTCTGGGCTCGACGGAGACACCGGCAAGAGCCTCGGGGAACCGATGGCGGCAACGCTCACGGTCACGATGGCGGCGGCCAAGATCGGACTCTTCCTCGGCGACGGACCCCGCCTGAGCGGGGAGGTCGTCGTTGCGGACATCGGGATTCCCACCGACGGTGCATCGATGGGCCAGATCGATGATGGGGATATCTTGGCGATCCCACAGCGACGGGCCAACGCCCACAAGTGGTCGTCGGCGGTCACGGTGTTCGCCGGTTCCCCAGGGATGGAGGGAGCGGCATCGCTCACGTCGCTCGGCGCCCTTCGCTCTGGGGCGGGGATGGTGCGGCTCGTCTCGCCGGGCTCGCTCCAGAGAGCCCCGCTGGAGGTCGTTGCCGTCCCAAGCGACATCGCGCACCTGGCCGAGACGGTGGCCGCAGAGTCGGCCCGGGCGGGAGCCCTCATCGTCGGACCGGGACTCGGGCGTGAGCTCTCGGTGCGGGTGGAGATCCTGAAGGTCCTGACCGAGCGCGCAGTTCCGGTGGTCCTCGACGCCGACGGCCTCGCTGCGATCGACTCGCTCCAAGAGCTCGCGTGGATCGTTGCGGCTCAATCGTCACCGATCCTCTGCACGCCTCACGACGGCGAGCTGACTCGGCTGATCGGCCACCCGATCGGAGAGGACCGGATCGCCCTGCTGCGCCGGGTGGTCGCAGAGACCGGAGCGATCTTCCTCTCGAAGGGCCCCACCACCGTGATCGTCACACCGGAGCCCGATAGACCGGACGTCGTCGTGGTCGACTCTGGGACCCAGGCGCTGGCCACTGCCGGGACGGGGGACGTTCTCTCCGGGGTGATCGCGGCGCTCGCCGCTCGAGGGGTCTCTCTCGGGCGAGCGGCCGCTCTGGGAGCGTTCGTACACGGTCGAGCCGGCGCTCGTTCGCGTGGGACGCTTGTCGCCTCGGAACTTCCGGGTCTCATCGGTGAGGTGCTCAAGGAGGCTGGCCGTGGCAGTTGAAGGCCTCTCGCGCCCGGTCTGGGCGGAGATCGATCTCGACGCACTCCGTGCCAACACCGCTGCGATCCAGGCGCGCCTCGGTTCGAGCGCGCTCTGCGCGGTCGTCAAAGCTGACGCCTACGGCCACGGCGCCGTCCCGGTGGCCGAAGCCCTCCTCGAGGGAGGTGCCCATGGGCTCGCAGTGGCGATCGTCGACGAGGGCGTCGAGCTCCGTCAAGCAGGCATAACGGCTCCGATCCTCCTGCTCTCCGAGCCCCCTGAGGACGTCATGGCCGCCGCTCTGGCTGCTGTCCTGACGCCGACGCTGACCACGCTGGCCGGCGTCGAGGCTGCGAGCGAGGCCGCCCGCAGGATCGGGGGCCGGATCCCCGTCCACGTCAAGGTCGACACCGGGATGCACCGCATGGGTGTCGATCCCGCCGCGCTCGAGGAGATCCTCGTGGCGATCCGCTCGAACCACCAGCTGATCATCGAAGGGCTCTGGACGCACCTCGCCGTGGCCGACGAGGGGGGCGAGGAGAGCCGGGCCTTCACCCAGCTCCAGCTCGATCGCTTCGACGAGGCGGTCGAGATCGCAGCGAGACTCGGGATCACCCCGGCCGTCCTCCACGTGGCGAACTCGGCCGGAGCGCTCAGCACGCCGAACGCTCGCTACACGATGGTCCGGTGCGGCCTCGCCCTCTACGGGGAGATCCCGACCGCCGACGTGGCCGAGGCGGCCGCCGCGGAGGGGCCGCTCAGGCTGACCCCGGCGATCACGATCAAGGCGGCTGTCTCCGCCGTGCGGAGGGTCCCCGCCGGAGAGCGACCGTCGTACGGACGACGCCGTGCGCTGGCTGCAGAGTCCACGATCGCCACGGTCCCGATCGGCTATGCCGACGGGTTCCCCCGGGCTCTCTTCACGGCGGGCCAAGAGGTCCTCATTCGCGGCCAGCGCTACCCGCTGGCAGGCAACGTGACGATGGACCAGATCGTGGTCGACGTCGGTGACGCCGAGATCGCCGTGGGTGACGAGGTGGTCGTCCTCGGGGCCCAGGGGGACGAGCGGATCGCCGTGTCGGAGTGGGCTGAGCACCTCGGGACGATCCCGTACGAGGTGCTCTGCGGGATCGGGCCCCGGGTGCCTCGACGGGCTGTCGGGAAGCCTCCGGCTCCAAGTGCTCCCTCCGCCCGCCGGTGGTGGAGGCCAGGATCGTCGCAGTGAGCCGAGCCTTCGACTCACGACGCTCGAAGAAGACTCTGGTCGCCACCGGCGTCGTGGGCGCTGCCGGAGCGCTGGCCTGGGCCGGCTGGGCGACGGAGAAGTCGGCAGCCCGGCGTCTCCGCGCCGAGGAGTCGGCGCTCGTCCGCGCCGGATTGGCGATGCCTCCTGAGGTCGGGCACCGCTTCGTCACGACCTCAGACGGCGCCCGGATCCACGTGGTCGATTCCGGCACAGCCAATGGCACCGGACCCGCCATCGTCCTCCTCCACGGGATCACCCTCTCCAGCTCGATCTTCGTTCCCGTGATCCGTCAGATGTCGAGCTCCCACCGGGTCGTCGCGATCGATCTGCGAGGACACGGAGCATCGGTCGTGGGCGATGACGGGGTGGGCTTCTCGCGCCAGGCCCAGGACCTCGCGGAGGTCTTCGACGCGCTGGGCATCGACAAGGCGGTCCTGGTGGGCCACTCGATGGGGGGCATGATCGCCCAGACCTGGATGACTGCTCCTGACATGGAGAGCTCGGCCGCTGTCCGACACCTCGTCCTCCT
>JADGOD010000147.1 GCA_017883125.1 Acidimicrobiales bacterium | reverse complement strand
GCCAGTGACTCCTCGGCACCAGACGGTGATCCGGGCACGTTGGGGACCAGGGACCGTCCGATGATCCCAGCGCGAGCTCGAGACAGGCGACCGAGGGGGCCGGCTGCCCGGATCGCCCGTGGGCGTGCCGGCGAACGATGCGTCCGACACCGTGATGTAGCTCGCCTCCAGCGGTCCCGTGCCTCTATCATTGCTTCTCGTGACCATCACCGATCGCGAGTGGATCCGCCGTTTCGCCGTCGAGCTCGGCGTGACGGAGCCGACCGACCAGGAGATCGACGATCTCCTCGATCTGGCTGGGGTGGCAGCTCGAGCCTCGGCGCGCACTGCTGCACCGATCTCGTGCTGGCTCGTGGGGCGTGCTGGCCTCGAGTCCGACGCGGCTCGACTCGCCGCCGAGAAGCTCGCAGCGACACTCGGTGACTGACCGATCCATAGGTGCGATCAAGGGAACTGACGCCGCTCGACGAATTGGGGCGTCTTGGTGAACGAGAGCGGGTTCACCCACCTCGACGCTCGCGGCCACGCCAACATGGTGGACGTGTCGGGTAAGCAGCCGACGTGGAGGACAGCGGTGGCTGCGTGCCGCGTGACGATGAGCTGCGAGACCGCCGCACGACTGGGTGATGGATCCCCCGAGTCCCGAAGCATCTTCGATGCGGCGCGCGTTGCAGGCATCCAGGCCGCGAAGCAGACCGCCTATCTGATCCCGCTGTGCCACCAACTTCTCCTTGATTCGGTTGAAGTGGCACTTGAGGCGGCCGACGGGTACGTCGAGATCACTGTTGAGGTCAGGACGTTCGAGCGAACCGGCGTCGAGATCGAGGCGCTCACCGCGGGAGGCGTCGCCGCCCTGGCGCTCTACGACATGTGCAAGGCGACCGATGCGACCATGCAGATCGATGAGCTGACCGTCTGGGAGAAGCGGGGCGGTCGATCCGGGACGTGGCGCCGCGAGCAGGGCGGGGGCGTCACCCACAGCTGACCGCCAGGAGCAAGGAGGATCTCCGGCTCTGGGCGGTGCTTCGGTCGCTCGAGTGTCGCAGCATCGGAGGCTTGTCTGATGTCGCTGTAGGCACCTCTTCGTCGACCGGTGCCGGGTTTCTCTCGAAGGTCAGTCGACCAGGTCGAGCACCTTCATCTCCTGCTGTGCCACCGGAGCCGACCGGGAGGCCGGAGGTCAGCTCACTCATGTCGATGTACAGGGTCGGGCCCAGATGGTGGATGTCAGCGGCAAGCCAGCCACACGCCGGGTTGCCGTCGCCAGCTGTGAACTGCGTACCAGCGCTGACATCTTCACCTGTTTCGCTAGGCCCCCCGGTGAGTTAGATCCGGTCGAGGGCGCACGTCTTGCCGGCATCCAGGCCGCAAACAGAACCTCCTCGCTGACACCGCCGTGTCATCCAATCTGACGGGGGAGGTCAGAGTCGAGTTCACCCTCCAAGAAGGACGGGTGGAGATCACTGCCACGACCGAAGTGACCGAACGCACCGGTGTCGAGATGGAGGCACTCACCGCCGCCGCTGTGAGTGCGCTGCGCCTCATGGAGGTCGTCCTCGACCAAGACCCGACGGCCTCGGTGGAGGAATTGACACTCTGGTACACGTCGGGTGGCCGCTGGGGCAACTGGCAGCGCACGGGGCCCGATGACCCATGACGCCCTGTCGCCGACAACGTCGGCGAACAAGTCAGGTCCATCGACCTGACCGCGGCCACGAGCCCGGAACCCACCTCGACCCCAGCACAACAAGATGGCGCAAATCCGAAGATTCAGGCCATCTGAGCTTGTATTTACGGCGATATCTCGCTAATTTCGGCGTATCTGCAACATCCAGTTGAAAGGGGCGAATTGCGACCGCTGCTCACCTCACGCCCCAACGCCCTTCCACGACGCGCTGCAGGAGAGCTCGCTCGTCCGCACCGCCTTCGGCGGCCCGCCACTCTCGGCGGCGCCATTGCTGTCCTCTTGACCACGGCGGCCTGCTCGAGCACCTCCACGAGCACGGCGACCCCGACCGCGCTGGCCAAGCCAACAGGCCCCGTCGACGTCCTCTATGCCGGTTCGCTGACCACGCTGATGCAGCAGAAGATCGCACCTGCCTTCGAGAAGAGGACGGGATACACCCTCAACGGCTTCTCGGCCGGATCGAAGGCGCTCGCCTCCGAGATCAAGGGGGGGACGCAGGAAGGTGACGTCTTCATCAGCGCCTCTCCCGCCGTGAATGCGACGCTTGAAGGACCGGTAAACGGAGACTGGGTCTCTTGGTACGCGGCATTTGGCACGTCCCCCCTCGTCCTCGGGTACAACCCCTCGTCGAGCTTTGCTGGCGCGCTCAAGAGTCAGCCCTGGTACAAGGTCGTCACCGAGCCCGGGTTCCTCTTGGGGCGCACCGATCCGGCCACCGATCCGAAGGGGGCTCTCGCCGTCGAGGCGTTGGACGACACCGCGACCGCCAAGTCGGATCCGTCCTTGGCGAACCTGACGTCATCGACGACGACTGTCTTCCCCGAGACGACCCTCGTCGGTCGCCTCCAGGCTGGACAGCTCGATGCCGGCTTCTTTTACACGGTTGAGGCCACAGCTGCGCACATCGCGACGGTGCCCCTCTCGGGCACGTCCTTGAGGGCGACCTACACCTTCACCATCCTCAACCGTGCTCCGCATGAGGCCGCAGCGCTCGCATTCGTCGCCTTCCTCCTGAGCAAGGACGGCAAGAAGATCCTGAAGGCCAACGGCATTGATCCCATCCCGCCGCCTGCTATCACCGGAGCCTCTTCGGTCCCTAGCAAGGTGAAGGTGCTTCTCAAGAAGTGAGGGGAACGGGCAGGAGCCCTCTTCCCTGGCTCAGCCTGGTCATCGTCCTCTACCTGGGCATCCCGCTCGTCGCGTTCGCCCTGCGGCTCATCACCACCAGCAGCCGGGGCTTCCACAACCCGGGACTCTTCCCTGCGCTCTACATCTCACTGGTTGGAGCGACGATCTCGCTCGCGCTCATCGCACTCTTCGGCATCCCTCTTGCCTACCTTCTCGCCCGATCCAAGGGCCCATTGGCCTCGGTCGTCGGGATGGTGGTCCAGCTCCCGCTGGCGCTCCCTCCCTTGATGAGCGGCATCATCCTCATCTACCTGGTCGGCCCGTACACCACTCTCGGCAAGGCCTTCGGCCGTCACCTGACCGACTCACTCACCGGCGTGGTGCTTGCGATGACCTTCGTGGCCGCCCCATTCCTCGTCGTCGCGGCCCGGGCAGCCTTCGAGGGCATCGAGCCCACTCTCCTCGACGTGGCGTCCACGCTCGGGCACTCCGAGTTCGCGCGCTTCGGGCGCGTCGCCCTTCCCGTCGCCGCTCCGGGGATCCGCGCAGGGATGCTCCTGGCATGGCTGCGAGCCTTCGGTGAGTTCGGAGCCGTCATGGTCCTCGCCTACAACCCGAACTCCCTCCCCGTCTACACCTTCAACCAATTCAGCGGGACCGGCCTCAACGCCACCCTCGCCCCGACTGCCCTGGCCCTCCTGGTCGCGGCCGTCGCCGTGGCACTCAGCCGCATCCGATGGAGGACTCCCGCCGGGCCTCTCCTTGCCCTTCCTTCGACCCGCAACGAGGGCGAGACGCCTCCGACGATCACCCCACTCCGCCCCCTGGCGCATGCGCCCGTGCGCTTCGAGATCGACCACCGGGTGGGCAGGTTCCACCTCGAGCTGGCGCACCACACGCCAGGAGCCCGCCTGGCGGTCCTGGGACCGTCCGGATCAGGGAAGTCCGCGTTGCTGCGATGCCTGGCGGGCCTCTACGGCGAGGCCCCCGGCCCCATCTACTTCGGAGATGACGGGGTCCACGCGGTTCCGGCTGAGAGGCGCCAGGTGGGTTACGTCGCCCAGGGGTTCACCCTCTTCCCGCATCTCACCGTCTGGCAGAACCTCTGCTTCGCTGCCAGCGCAACCCCTGGGGACGCCGCGCACTGGCTTGGACGCCTGAAGCTGGACGGTCTGGAGGAGCGCTACCCGGCATCGCTCTCGGGGGGGCAGCGCCAGCGTGTCGCGTTGGCCCAAGCTCTCTGTGGTTCGCCGAAGGTTCTCCTGCTCGACGAGCCCTTCTCGGCCCTCGATGCTCCGGTCCGCCTCGAGTTGCGCCGCGAGCTCCGCCGGCTTCAGCATGAGACCGGACTCGCCACCGTGCTTGTCACCCATGACCCCGAGGAGGCGGCATTCCTGGCCGACGAGGTCATCGTGATCAGCGCCGGGCATGCCCTCCAGTCAGGATCGACGCGCGACGTCTTCGACCGCCCCGGTTCCCCCGAGGTTGCTCGCCTCCTGGGCATCGTCAACCTCAATCATGCGACCGTCACCACCGAGATGCGGATCGATGCCCAGGAGGTGCTGATCGATGCCGGTACGCGCCTGCCTCCGGGAACTCCGGTCCTCTGGAGCATCCGCCCTGAGCGAGTGCACGTCAGCTCCTCGATCGTCCCAGCCGAAGAGGGCAACGGCGGAGGTCACCTTCCCGACGCAAGCTCCTTCGACGCGATCCTCGCCGACGTTGCCGACGTCGGTACTGCCCTGGACGTTCTCATCACGGTCCGCCAGGGGTTCGAGCTCCAGGCTCGCGTCCCCCACCCGGCGGACCTCCGCATTGGCCAGCAGTGCCGGATCGGGCTCCCTGCCGACGCGATCACCCTCTGGCCGGTCTCCTCGAGGGCCGCACAGGACCCTCCTTCAGCTGCTGCTGCTCTCGGGAAGGTGCAGGGAATCGAGGAGTAAAGAGTCCAAGGTCTAAAACTGATTGGGGATCTCCACCCCGACGTTCGTCGCCTTCACGAGGGCGTCGGCGACCATGCCGGGTGCAAGCTCGAGCTCGTCAGCAGCCTCACGAGTGATCAGAGCGACGAATCGATGCGGCCCCGATTGGATCTCGACGTGCGCTGCCACCCCGTCTTTGACCACCTTGGTGATGATCCCGAGGAAGCGGTTCCTCGCCGACTGACTTCTAGGAGAATCAGGAACGTGCTCGCCGGAGATCTCGATCGCCAGCTTGGCGAGGTCTTCACCTTTGACGTAGCGCGGCCCACCCTTGTGCTGAGTTGTCTCGATCCGTCCCGCGTCCGCCCAACGGCGCAGCGTGTCAGCGCTCACCCCCAGCAGCTCTGCGGCCTGACCGATGCGATACTCCACCACACCCAGACTCTACTATTGCCGTTGCCAGTTCCTCCTCCGAGGGAGGCTGGCGTGGCCATGCCTTCCAGCGACGTTCTTGACCTTCACCGTCCGGGAGCGGTGCACCGGCATGGAGCCCGGCGCAACGGTGTCGGCGTACGGCTCAGGGGGCCTATGGAAGAGCAGGGGACCGGACCGGGATCTC
>JADGOD010000019.1 GCA_017883125.1 Acidimicrobiales bacterium | reverse complement strand
GGCGCGTGTGGGAGGTCGGGGCCGGTGGCCCGAGCGTTCCCGCCGCCATCGCCGAGCGCACCGGTCCGGACGGCTTCGTCCTGGCCACGGACATCGACACCTCGTGGCTGGAGGCACAGGGAATCGGGTACCACGTCGAGCAGCACGACATCGGGGCAGACCCGGCGCCCGATGGTCCCTTCGACCTCGTCCACGCCCGGCTGGTCCTCGTCCACGTGGCCGAGCGAAGCGCGGCACTCGCCACGATGGTCGGTGCGCTCCGGCCGGGGGGATGGCTACTCCTCGAAGAGGCCGATCCGGGCCTCCAGCCACTCGTCTGTCCCGATGAGCGCAGTGAGGCCCAGCGGCTTGCCAACCAGCTCAAGGCAGCATTCCGGTCCCTGATGGCCGAACGTGGCGTCGATCTCGCATTCGGCCGGACCCTCCCGAGAAGGCTCCGGGAGGCCGGACTCCTCGACGTGGGCTCTGACGCCTACTTCCCCATGGGCGGACCGGCCTGCGATGAGCTGGAGCGAGCCACGATCGAGCAGATCGGAGAGCTCCTCGTCTCCAGTGGACGCGCCACCGAATCGGAGATCGAACGACACCTGGCGAACGTCAGGTCCGGCGAGCTCGATCTCGCGACGTCACCGATGGTCTCGGCATGGGGTCGCAAACCCGAGTAGTCCCGTCGATGGACCTCTTACCACCGACGAAGAGAGCCGGGGTGGTCCCGACCCCGCGGCGCCCTACCCCGAGTAGCTGCTGAGCACGGTGTTGCCCGCCGCATCGGTGACCCGGATCCCCGAGATCGACCTGAGCTCGACCGCACACGCCATCGTCGCATCGACCTCCCCGGCGGGCGTCGTGCGGTAGGTCCCGGCCGTCCACCACGTCCCCGACGTCGACGACATCGACACGGTGTAGGTCCCGCCGGCGGCAAGTCCCCTCTCGTGGAACCCGAGCGACGTCCCCCACGGCTTCGAGACGAGCACTGCGGTGGCCTCGGCGCTCGACGTGCCATGGAGGACGAGCGTCCTCGAGCCGACGCCGGCGTCGCCGGTGAGACCGATGACGAGCGCAACGATGACCAGCCCCGCAGCGACCGCTCCGCCCGCGCCCAGAGCCACGGTCCGGCCCAGTCGGCGACTGCGCAGAGCACGCTGCTCATGATCGAGATCCCCGAGGACGGCATCGCTGAGCGCTCGGGGCACGAGCAGGCCCGGCGCGTCGTTCGGGTGCGCCACGCGCTCGAGGCCCGCCACCGTCTCTCGAAGCTCGGTCGATGCATCCCGACACGCCGCACAGTCGCCGAGGTGAGCGTGCAACGAGTCGCGCTCGATTGGATCGAGGCGACCCAAGGCGTCCATCGCCAGCGCACCCTGCCACTCGGCACAAACCGTCCGACTCATCGCTCCCATCCTTCTTCGTCCAGCAAGACCCGCAGCGAGCTCAGCGCGTAGAAGGCCCTGCTCCGGACCGTTCCTTCGGGTATCCCGAGCAGCGATGCGACCTCCGCACCAGAGCGGCCATTGAAGTAGAGCTCGACGATGACCTCGCGGTGGCCGGAGTGCAGCCGCTTCAGGGCCGACTCGACCTGCCAGCTCACCATGGCGGCCTCCAGGCCCTCGGCGCTGACCGGCTCGGCGCCGTCGGCGAGCTTCTCCGTTGCGATCTTCGCCTGCTTGTCGATGATGTCGAGGATCACTCGCCGCTCGATCGCGAACAGCCACGTGCGGAGCGAACCCAGCGAGGGGTCGAATCGATCACGGGATCGCCATGCCCTCGCGAAGGTCTCCTGGACGGCATCCTCAGCCAGTCCCGAGGCGAAGAGCGACTTGCGGGCGAAGCCGAGCATCTCGCCGCCGTAGAGGAGGAAGGCTGACCGGAGCCCGACCTCATCGGAGGTCTCGACGAGAGGGGTCGCCGCGTGCCTCATCGCCCTGGATCGTGGCTTCTCGGCATCGTCGGGCGGCACACGTTCATCCTGCCGCGATCTTCCTTGCCATGGGGACCCGATCGGGATGTCGACTGCTGAGGCGAGAGGCGGGTGGCCGGCCTCAGTAGCCATACCCCCCCCTGTGGGCAGCGGTCGTCGTCGTCGAGTTCGAGGCTCCCGAAGCGCCTGAGGGCTTCAGGACGAACCATGTGCCGCCGAGCCCTTGGCCATTGTCCTGACCCGGAGCACTGTCGCCGGCGAAGTAGTAGAGGGGGTGGCCGTTGTAGCTCACCTGCGTGGTCCCGTCCGGGCGGGTGACGGTCGTGATGGATCCGCTCACACCACTTGGGAGCGAGGCGTTCCCCCCTCCGGCGACGAGCAGGGGGGGCCACGAGGTCGCACACGCCCCGGTGCACGTGATCGATGTGGATGACTCAGTGCTCAGGTAGTAGAGCGTCCTGCCGTCGGGGCCGACCAGGACCGAACCGGCTCCGGGAACGGCCGCCACGGCAACATGGACCCCCACGGCGGTTCCCGGTGAGGGCTTCGGCGAGGTCGCGACGATCGGCGAGGCGTCGTTCGATGACGAGCCACATGCGGCGGCGGCGAAGCTGACCAGCATCAGAGCGACGACGACCCCTCTGCGTCGGGCTCGGCCCGGGGACCGAGAGGCGGCGTGTGTGGGCTTTGAGGAAGCGGTGAGGAGTTGCATCACCTATGACTACCGGCGGGGCCTCGACTTTGTTCACCCGAATTCGCGTACGGTCCGAGGAAGCCGGCGGCCATCCCGACGAGATCCAGGTGGAACCGGCTGGATAAGCCCCTCTGAGGGCCTTCCGGGCATCTCCTCCAAGGACCCCGACCGACAGAGGGG
>JADGOD010000146.1 GCA_017883125.1 Acidimicrobiales bacterium | reverse complement strand
GGTTTGCCAGGATATCTGCAGGGCAGCGCTCGTCCAGGTCAGCGTCCGCCCACCTCGATCTGTAGAGCAGCACACCGAAGTTGCGTGTCGCACGGTGCTCGATGTTCGCCACGAACAGATTGAGCGGATACAGCACCTTGCGATCTAGGTCCTCAGGAGACAGTCCCTCGGGGGCCTCAACCACAAAGACGAGCCTTGACTCCGCCGAGATCTTCAACCTGCCAACGCTGATCGTCGGCCAGCGACACATGGCCACCTTGATCTCCGGAAGGTCGACGAGAAGGTACTGCTCCATAGGTCCGTCATCTTTGAACTCTGCCTCGGTCAACGGTCGACTGTGCCAGAGAAACCTCGACCCTGTGTTTTGGACTCGGCACTCTCGGATCCTTTCCGATGCGGTGAGATGACCTCCCATATAGGCGGAGGCTGCAAACCAGTGCTGCTGCGCCGTGGCAGGGTATTCGTCCGGCGGATCCACGCGGAAGCGACGAGGCCCACGTTGACCACCAGCTGGAACGGCATCGAGCAACGTGAACTGACTTCCCATCGATACGCCATGGATGGTGAACTGGCCCTCTGGTGCCTCCTTATCGTGAAAGCCACCCTGCAGGTACCCATCCGTGACCAACTTGTACCCGGCGTCGACTTTGCTCAGGACCCCAGGCAGTGACTGCTCAGAGTCACCAGCTACCCACCAAGAGCCGAGAGCTGGCAGGTCCGACTGATCCTTCGACACATTGCCAGCATACGTAGCCAACCAGAGGCAGGTGCCGTTCAAGCCCGGTCCTCTGTCAGACACCCGGACATGCCCATGCAGCCGATTTCCCAAATGAGATGGAACCACCCGCCGGTGTCGCCCTTCTGTTCATCAATCTACGAGCGCTGAACGCTCGAGTAGATGGACGCTCGCAACCGTCCTCGGGGCGAGTCCCGTCGGCGACTGCCGGCAGGGCTGGTGTGGCGTTGGGGTACACCCAACGTCCACATCTCTGTGGTAAGTACTCTTGACCGTAACGCGACGGTGCGGACACGCCCTTCACGTCGCTGGGCGAGGGATGTGCCGACGGTCGGACGTGACGGCCTGCCCGTCCCCCACCGTCTGGGGCTTGAGGACCTCGCTGCCTCCCAGTGATCGCTTGGGGGCGCTGCAAGTCAGGCTTCTACACCTCCGGACTTCTCTCGTTCCTCAGTTTGACGTGCTCAGTGCGGCCGAGATGTTCCTCTCCACCAGCACCGTGAAGACCCACATGCGCCACATCTACGAGAAGTTGGATGCGCACCGGCGCGCCGAGGCAGTGGAACGGGCGCGGGAGCTGGGGCTGCTCGGACCATCGACGCGATCGGGCCGCTAGGACAACCGCTCAACGTGGTGGCCCCCACGGTGGTTGCTCACTCGATCCGGTGGAGGTGGACTCATCCGGCGGGCCGCGACAGTGCGCTCATGGACGAACACTGTGGGCCGAAGCGGTACGTGATCCGGGTGCGCGGGGTCCTGAGCGAGACGCTGCTCGCCGCCTTCCCCGGGCTCCGGGCGCGCGCGGATCGTGGCGAGACCGTGCTGGCGGGCGCGCTGCCCGACCAGGCGGCGCTGCATGGGGTCCTGGCCGAGATCGAGGCCCTCGGGCTCGAATTGCTCGAGGTCCGTCGCTCGTGACGCTGACGCTCACCCCGTGGGCCCGGGAGGTCGCGACGAGGGTTATCAGTCGGATCGGATGACGCCGGCTCATCCGGGCGGGCGGGAGGCTGCTCTCAAGCGTCGCGAACCATCGCGACATTGTGGAAAGGAGCCACGAGAAGTGGGCAACAAGATTCTGGTTTCGGTATTCGACTCGGAGCGGACGGCGTTCGAGGGGCTGACCGCCCTGAAGGACCTGCACCGGGAGGGTGACATCACCCTGTACGCCTCGACCGTGATCGCCAAGGACCCCTCGGGGGCCGTGACCGTCCGCCAGGCGGCGGACCGCGGACCGCTCGGCACCCTCGCGGGTATCGTCACCGGCGGTCTCGTCGGGCTGCTGGGGGGCCCGGCGGGCGCCGCGGTGGGCGCCTACATCGGCGGCTTCGGCGGGCTGATGTACGACATGTTCAATGCCGGCGTGAGCATGGACTTCGTCGATGAGGTCGCGGCGTCCCTGACGCCGGGCAAGGCCGCCGTCATCGCCGACGTCGATGAGATGTGGGTCACCCCGATCGAGACGCGCCTCGGGGCACTGGGCGGGATCACCTTCCGTCTCCTCCCGGGCGAGGTCATCGACGCGGAGCTGATCCGCGAGACCGACGCCGCACAGGCGGAGCTCGAGCTCCTCGACGCTGAGCTGCGACAGAGCTCGGACGAGGCGAAGGCGAACGTGAAGGAAACGATCGAAGCGCAGCGGCGCAAGCTGGAGGCCCTGATGGACCGCTTCGACGACGCACTCGCCCAGGAGCAGGCCGAGTTCGAGGCGCGGCTTGCGACGCTGCGCGAGCAGGAGGGCAAGGCGCGCGAGAGCAAGCGGGCCCGCATCGATGCCCGCATCGAGGAGCTGAAGGCCTCGCACGACGCGCGCACGACGAAGCTCAAGGAAGCCCGCCAGCGCGCGAAGGAGAACATCTAGGCCACCCGCGAGGGCCACCGGGTGCTCTTGGTCGAAGAGCGGCATGCGGTGGGGCTTCCGGTCTCGGCGGGCGACGGCGTCTCCAGGCGCAGCACCACGATGCCGTCGACTGACCTTCCCAGCGTGTTGAACGCCTCGACGAGATCCTCGGCACGTGCTGAGGGTGTGTCGATCAGCATCACCGAGTAGTCCTCGACCCGCAGCGCCTCGATGATCGCCTCGATTTTGTGCGCCTCGCGGCCAGCCGGGCCACGTCGCCCATCGAGACCGAGGCGTTTATGCCGTTGCGTCTCCGACCGGTTCGTCCCCCTCGCGCAGCAGGCACAGCCCCCAGATCACGGTGTGCGTCGCCCCGGGCTCGATCAAGGCGAGGTTCTCCCCGGTGACGAACGCGTTCGCCGGGCACGACATCGGCTCGGCGGCGACCCCGGT
>JADGOD010000145.1 GCA_017883125.1 Acidimicrobiales bacterium | reverse complement strand
CCGATCGGTTGGGCACAGGGGACAGGGTCATGAGGTTGGCAAGGGGGGTCGAGACACTTGCGGGGATGCCTGAGGCACGAAGACTCGCTGATTGGTTCTGTTGGTTCCGGTGTCGGACGGCGACGTATGCGAAGAGAGCGAGGACGAGCACCACCACTCCGAGCACCGCAATGACCAAAGAGCTTGGACCGTGCCGACGGGGAGTTCGCGGAACCTCCTCTGAAGGTCGAGCGTCGTCATCGTTCAGGGCGGTTGATGTCATCGACGGGTCCTCCCTTCCAGGTGAGACCGATGGCAAGCGGGAAGGTTTGGGATCTAGCCACGAGAAGCCTCTTCGAGTGCTCTGTGCAGTGTGGCAAAGTTCATCGGTCCGATGAGGCGGCCCACGATCCTGCCGGAGGGCGAGATGAACACAGTGGTTGGCAATCCGAACAGGCCGTACTGAGTGGCCACGGTTCCACTGGCATCGGATACCACCGGGTAGGTGGTGTGCACCTTCTGAATGAAGGGCCTTCCAGCGACCGACGTGTCATTGGAGTCGACCCCGAGGAATCGGACACGTCCCTTCTCGGCGCGATACGCCTCCTCGAGGAGTGGCATTTCTGCCCGACACGGGACGCACCATGACGCCCAGAAGTTGATGACCAGCGGTTCTCCTCGGAACGACGACAGCGAGATGTCGTGGCCTGAGTTGAACAGGCTAGGGAGCGAGAACGGATGTGCCGCCTCTTCCGTCCGTCCGACGAGTGGATTCGAGCTGACCGCCAGTGGGTTTGATGCTGCCTGCCAGAGCACAACGAAGAGCAGCGAGACGACTACGACGGCCGCGGCGGCGATGATCCATCGTTTGCGTCCTCTGCTTCGCCAGGTCGAGACGAAGGATCTTGCAGGTTCCGATGGTTTGGGCTCCTCGCCGGAAGCTCTTGAAGGTCGTGCAATCGGCCTCATAGACCTTGGGCCTTCTCTTGAGTGATGACGGAGTCAGTTCGGACTGCGGTGACCGATTTCGTCGGGTCGTCGGCGGGAAGGCCGTGACCCTTTCTAGACATCGAACAAGCTCCTTCCTGATCCCGAAGATGAGATCGCCCGCCAGCAGAGCGAGGGACCCGTCTCCAATCCGACCATGCGACAATCTAGATCCCCCCGGCTGGTGACGCGCCTGCACGCGGGGCTGGTCGCCGGCGGCTCACGCGGAGCCATCGGCATTACGCGGAGGTCTCCCCCTCCGCCTGCGAGGCAGCAAGCCGTGCCTGATGTGCTTGCCACGCAGTGAGCATCCCCTGGTACTCCTCGGACACCTGAGGGACCTCCTCCTCAGCCCTGGCGCTCGTCTCCCCATGGCCGCTGAGCATGTGTGACCACATGTAGACGGCAAAACACGCCAACAGTGGCCACTCGAAGACATAGGCCCAGCTGAGGGCGTTGCCGGACAGCGCGCGCTTGAGTTCGAACCAGCACGCCAACGCGCAGAGCACCACCCCGAATCCAAAGGTGAGGTGCACTTTGAGCGCATCACTCCCGCTCAATCGTGCGGCTCCCCTACCCTGACTTCGCGCCCCACCGTGCTCGCTCAGCCCGCCCACACTCGAGACCCTACCAAGCGATGCCTTGCCAGGAGGCCTCAGAGCTCAGATGGGCTGGCCCCCTCGAGCTACCCCCGTCGAGGCTTGCCAGTACTGTCTCCTGGGTGACCAGTCCGTCAGACAGCCGCGATGGCCCCCCGTCGGCGACTGTCGGTCGACTTCGAATCCATCTGGGCCTCCTCGTCTGCGTCGTGATCTGCGCCACCGGGTTCGTGATCGAGCTCCAGCGAGCGCTGTCCGGCAATACCCTCAGCTGGGCCTATGTCGCGCAATGGCCGATCTTCGTCGTCGCCGGCGTCTACCTGTGGTGGCGGCTGCTTCACGATGACCCCACGAAGAGGCGCCCGAGTGCGCCCTCGCCGGAAGAAGACGCCAATCGCGAGGCCTGGAACCGCTACCTCGCCGATCTCCACGCCAGCGAAGAAGCCACAAAGCAGCGCAGAGGGAACACCTGACGAACCGTCCTTCAGTGGCCCTCAGGGATGACGGCGGAGAGGATGCCATTGACGAAGGCGCCAGATGACTCCGTCGAGAACGTCTTCGCCAGCTCGACCGCCTCGTCGAGGACTACGGCCCGAGGTGGAGCATCAGGTCCGCGCAGCTCGCCGATGGCCAGCTCCATGACGAGGCGATCGACGATGCCGATCCGCTCGAGGGGCCAGTTCGACGAGGCTTCCTCGATGAGCCGCTGCGCGTCGGCCCGGTGCTCTGCGGCGAGCCGGACGAGCTGCTCGCAATAGGGATCAGGCGCGACAGCGAGCTCGCTGAGGACCTCGAGCGGGTCGACGTGCTTCATCGCCGCCTCGTAGAGGAGGCCCAAGGCGCGCTCTCTGGCCTCACGACGGCTGACGTCACTCATCGGATCGAGACTGTCAAGCGCGTGTGATGTAGTCGCCGGTGCGGGTGTCGACCTTGATCACGTCGTCGATGTTGACGAAGAGCGGGACCTGGAGGACCACGCCGGTCTCGAGCGTGGCCGGCTTCCGGGCGCCCGAGACGCGATCGCCCTGGACGCCGGGCTCCGTCTCGGTGACGACGAGCTCGACCGAGGCCGGCAGCTCGATGCCGATGATCTCGTCATTCACGCTGTGGAGGGTCGCCGAGTTCCCGACCTTGAGGTAGCCCGCTGCGCTTCCGAGTGAACCGATCGGCACAGTCGTCTGCTCGTACGTGGACTGGTCCATGAAGATGAAGTCGTCGCCGTCGCGGTAGAGGAACTGCGTGTCGCGCTTGTCGACGATGGCCTGGACAAGCTTCTCGTCGGCCCGGAAGGTCCGCTCGATCACCGCTCCGGTCCGAGCGTTCTTCAGCTTGGTGCGCACGAACGCCCCACCCTTGCCCGGCTTGACGTGCTGGAACTCGACGACCGTGAAGAGCCCTTCGCCGAGGTCGAGGGTCATTCCGTTCTTCAGGTCGCTGGTAGAGATAGCCATCAGGCAGCAATGTCCTTTGTAAAGCGAGTCAGGGTCTCGGCGCCGTCAGCCGTGACCACGAGCGTGTCTTCGATCCGCACCCCGCCGATGCCGGCAACGTACACACCGGGCTCGACGGTCACGACGACGCCGGGCTCCAAGATAGCCGTCCCCTGAGCAGACACCCACGGCATCTCGTGGATGTCGAGACCCACGCCGTGCCCGGTCGAGTGCTCGAACCGCTCTGCGTAGCCCGCATCGCCGATCACCCCACGGCAGACACCGTCGATCGACGAGGCCTCGGCCCCGGCGCGGACCGCTGCCACCCCTGCTGCCTGGGCACGGGAGACCACCTCGAAGATCTCCTTCAGCGGCCCGGTGGGCTGACCCCCGATGACGAAGGTCCGCGTCATGTCCGAGCGGTACCCCTCGTAGGTGGCTCCGAAGTCGACGACGACCGGATCACCCGGGAGGATGACCCTGCGCGAGGGGTGGTGGTGGGGCTTGGCCGAGTTCTCCCCCGCCGCCACGATGGTCTCAAAGGCGACGGACTCGGCGCCCAGCCGGCGCATCGCCGAGTCGAGGGCGAGAGCGAACTCCACTTCGGTGATCGGAGCGTCCGCTGTTCCCGAGAGGAGCGGGAGGACCTCGCCGAGTGCGTGGTCGGCAATCCGTGCCGCGTGGCGCATGCGGTCGAGCTCGCCCTCGTCCTTGACCTCTCGGAGGGCTTCGGTCACACCCGAGGTGGCGACCAGCGAGCGCTCGAGGCGACCCTCCCAGGCGGTGGCCTGGGACCAGGTCACGTTGTCGGCCTCGAGCCCCACTCGGGTCGATCCCTCCAGGGCAGCGATGATCGATGCACGCTGAGCGTCGCCGCCGCCGATGGCGACCTCGATGAGCTGGTCGACGCCTGCGGCGGCCACCTGCTCGGCCGACTGCGTACGGTAGCGGCCATCGGTCACAAGGGTGGCGGTCCCCTCGGTGACCACAAAGATGGCGGCAGAGCCGGTGAAGCCAGTCAGGTAGCGGACGTTGGTCAGGTTGGTCACGACCAGCGCATCGATTCCAGCACCATCCAGGGACGCCCGCAGGCGCCCCAGACGACCTGCGACGTCCAGTGGTCGGAGTCCACCCTCAGGAGCGAGAATCACGATGCGCCCTTCGCCCTCTCCTCGAGACAGCGCTCCACCGCGGTGAGGGCGAGCTCGTAGCCCAGCGCTCCGAAGCCGGCGATCACGCCATCAGCCACCGGCGCGATCACCGACGTGTGGCGGAACGACTCACGTGCCGCCGGATTCGAGAGGTGGAGCTCGATGATGACGCCGTCGAACGCGGCGAGAGCGTCGTGGAGAGCCCACGACGTGTGCGTCAGCGCCCCGGCGTTGATGACGATGGCCACCGCGGTGCCGCGTGCGGCGTGGATCGCCTCGATCAGATCACCTTCGTGGTTCGACTGGAAGTGCCGAAGGCTGAGGTCGTAGCGGGCTGCAGCGGCCAGCGCTGTCGCCACGTGGCTGGCCAGCGTCTCGGTTCCGTAGATCTCCGGCTCGCGCTCACCCAACAGGTCCAGGTTCGGGCCCGAGATCAGCAGGACCTCACGTTCGTGCGACGTCATCGGTGTGCTCCCATCTCAACGAGCGTAGCGAGGACGTCGTCACGATCGACCCCCAAGACCGGCTCGACGCCACGCGGGCCGTCGAGGACGAAGGTGAGGTCGTGATGCGCCTTCTTGTCCCGCTCCATGGCGACGACGAGGTCGGTGGCGTCAAGACCGGGAGGTATCTCGGTGTCGAGCTCAAAGCGCCGAACCACCTCTCGGTGCAGCTCGACCCGATCGTCGTCGATTCGGCCCATCTGGCGTGACAGCAGGGCGGCGAAGATCACGCCGATCGCCACCGCCTCTCCGTGGCGCAGCCCGGCGACCCGGTCCTCGTTGCCCTGGGCCCGGTGCTCGAGTCCGATGGCTTCGAGCGCATGGGCGAGGGTGTGGCCGTAGTTGAGGATCATGCGCCTCCCCTGCTCCCGTTCGTCGTCGGCGACGATGTCGGCCTTGATGGCCACACACCGTGCGACCTGCTCGTCGATGCCCAGGCTCAAGATCTCCGCCGAGGGCGTGTCGGGACCGAGGAACGCGTACTTCGCCATCTCCCCTCGCCCGCACGCCCACTCCGCCGGCGGGAGGGTCGAGAGCACCTCGGTGTCGCACAGGACGGCGAGCGGCTGCCAGAAGGCGCCGACCAGGTTCTTGCCCTCAGGGAGGTTCACCGCGGTCTTGCCGCCGACGGCAGCGTCGATCTGCGCAAGGAGGGTGGTCGCCACCGTCAGGTAGCCGATCCCCCGGTGGTACGTGGCGGCGGCGAACCCAGCGACATCGCTCACCATGCCGCCTCCGACGGCGATCACCAGGTCATGGCGAGAGATTCCGAGCTCGACGAACCTCCGGCAGAGGAGCTCGACGGTCGAGAGCGACTTGTCGTCCTCCCCCTCTCCGATCAGCACCACGTGGTGCTCGATCCCCGGGTCGATCTGGTCGAGCCAGCCGCTCTCCTCCACAGACCGCTGCGAGACGACGACCGCCATCTTCGCCCCGGGGGCGACCCGAGCGACCTCGTGGGCCAGCTCCCGGCGCGCTCCGTGCCCGATCACCACGTCGTAGGGACGAGGAGTCACCTCGACGGTGACACGGATCACGCCGCTACCTCGAGGGCGTCGAGGATCTCCGAGGCCACCGCCCCGGCGTTGCGCCGATCGGCGTCGATGACGATGTCGGCCACCTCCTCGTAGAGACCACGGCGTGATCTCTCAAGGTCCCTCAGCGTCCCAAGTGCATCGCCGGCCAGCAGGGGTCGGGTGCTGGCATCGCCGACGCGGGAGGCGGCGACCTCGGGCGAGACGTCGAGGAAGACCACCTCGGACAGCTCGCGCAGGATGCGGCGGGCCTCCTCGGAGGTGACGATCCCGCCCCCGGTGGCGATCACGCTCGGCGGCTGGTGCTCGAGCGCACGGCGCAGAGCCACCAGCTCACGGCGCCGAAAGGCCTCCTCGCCTTCAGCGGCGAAGATCTCTCCGACGGTCATCCCGGTATCGGCTTCGACGATCTGGTCGGTGTCGAGGAGCGTTCCCGAGAGCTTGGCGGCCAGCGCCTTGCCCACCGAGGTCTTCCCCGATCCCATCAGCCCGACCAGGACGACTCTCACTGGGTCGTTCACTCGCCGGTGGCGGCTGACGGGGTCTCGCCGAGGTGGGCCATGAACGACCCATGGTTGCGCGTCATCTCTGCCACCGAGTCACCACCGAACTTGCGCAGCGACTCGGTCGCAAGGACCAGGGCCACCATCGTCTCTGCCACCACCCCCATGGCCGGGACTGCGGTGACGTCGGTTCGCTCCTTGAACGAGACCGTCGGCTCCTTGGTGGCGACATCGACCGTCTCGAGGACCGGCCGGTTCAACGTGGCCAGCGGCTTCATCGCCGCCCGCAGGACGAGCAGGCTCCCAGTGGTCATGCCGCCCTCGACCCCGCCGGCCCGAGCGGTCTCGCGCACGAAGCCGCCCGAGGCGGTATCCGTGGGGTCGTAGTGGATCGCGTCGTGGGCCACGGAGCCTCGCTGGCCCGCCTGCTCGAACCCGTTTCCGAGCTCGACCCCCTTGACCGCCTGGATGCTCATCACCGCTTGGGCCAGCATCCCGTCGATCTTCCGATCCCAATGGACGTGGCTCCCGAGCCCGAGGGGGGTGCCGAAGGCGAGCACCTCGGCGATGCCTCCCAGGGAGTCGCCGTCCTTGGCGGCAGCCTTGATGGCGGCGACCATCCGGACCGATGCGTCCGTGTCGAAGCATCGCACCTCGTTCTCATCGATCGCCTCGAGGTCACCGGGCCCCGGTCGGAGATCGAGCGGAGCTCGCTGGTCACCCAGCTGGATGATGTGGCTGATCACCGTGGTGCCGAGCTCCGCCAGGAGCAGCTTGGCGAGCGCACCTGCGGCCACCCGTGCCGCGGTCTCGCGGGCCGACGCCCGCTCGAGCACGTCGCGGGCGTCGTCGAAGCCGTACTTCTGCATCCCGACCAGGTCTGCGTGTCCTGGCCGCGGCGTCGTGAGCACCTTGTCGGGGGTCCCGGGACTCGGGGACATCGACTCGGTCCACTTCGGCCACTCGGTGTTCCGGATCTCGATCGCCACGGGTGAGCCGAGTGTCCGACCGTGTCGGATCCCCGAGAGCAGCGTCACCTCGTCGACCTCGAAGCGCATGCGTGGACCACGGCCGAAACCCAGGCGGCGGCGGGACAGCTCGTCCTGGATCTGCTTGTCGGTCACACGGAGTCCAGCGGGCAGACCTTCGACGGTGACGACCAGCGCCTGACCATGAGATTCGCCAGCGGTTAAGAAGCGGAGCACGGGCTCAAGCCTACGTCGCCCAGGGCCCGGTCTTGGGACTGTCCGTGGAGATCAGTTCGAGTAGAAGGGATTCTCGCCGGTTGCGTGGTCGGTCACATCGATCACTTCGGTGAGCTCGACGATGTTGTCACGCAGCGAGACCTCGATGCCCTGGCTCAGGGTCATGCGGGACATCGCGCAGCCCTGGCATCCGCCCGAGAGCGCCAGATAGGCGATCCCGTTCGCCTCGTCGATGGCGACGAGGTCGGCACGACCTCCGTGGCTTGCGATCGACGGGTTCACCTCGCGCTCGAGGACCTCGACCACCCGGATGGCCAGTGGGCCTTCGAGACCCTGGGCAACCACATGCTCGGGGACGCCCGGAGCGACCTCTGAAGCCGAGGGCACGTTGGGGTTGACCATGACCAGGCCTCCGCCGTTGTCGGTCGACCACTCGAGGCGGGCCCCCTTGAGACGCTCGATGCTGGCCGCGGGGACCACCACCTTGACGTCACCGTCGGTCACCACGGCGTCATCGTCGCTCACGTCGGCGGTCGCCTGGAAGTAGAGGTCGTAGGCGAACTTGCCCGCCTCGATGCCGCGGACCTCGATGAAAAGCCCGAGCTCTGACCCGTTGGGCTCTTGGGCGAGGGCATCGACGACCACGCCGCGCGCCTCATCGGTGATGGAGATGACAGCGTCATCAAGCTTGGAGTCGGTGGTTTGAGACATGTTCTGAGTCTACGGGTCATCTCTCGACCTCCGTGCCGCGCACTAGCGTTCCCGCCGTGGCAAGAGCACCGAGAGACGCGCACGAATGGGTCAGCTTCGAGGACGAGGACGAGGAGCGGACCTGGAGGTTCGACGTCACGTTCCTCGAGAGCCGGTGGACATGCATCTTCGGGGCCGGGTGCCAGGGCGTCCTCACCGCCCCCGCCCCTGAGCTCGTCCAGGGCTGCTGCAGCTACGGCGCCCACTTCGTCGACGAGGAGGATGCCGAGCGCGTCACCAAGATGATCCCCCGGCTCACGGACGCCGAGTGGCAGTTCAAGGACGTCGCCCCGGCCACGCTGATCGAGCGGAACGATGCCGGCGACCTGGTCACCGTGCTCCACGACGATGCCTGCGTCTTCCTCAACCGTCCGGGCTTCTCCGCCGGGCCCGGATGCGCGTTCCACGTCGCGGCCGCCAACCACGGCGAGCACTACGTCGGCTGGAAGCCCGAGGTCTGCTGGCAGCTCCCCCTGCGCCGGGAGGACGAGGTCGGCGACGACGGGTACGTCACCACCTCGATCGGTCAGTGGGAGCGACGCCACTGGGGCGATGGAGGTGCCGAGTTCCACTGGTGGTGCACCGAGGAGCCCGAGGCCTTCGTCGGTGAGAGCCGCGTCGTCGACTCGATGCGCGAAGAGCTTGTCACCATGGTCGGGAGCAAGCCGTACAACAAGCTCCTGGCCTACCTCGACGAACGGGCCGAACGGACCTCGAAGGGAGTTCGCCTCGAGCATCCCGTCGTGCGCAGGTCTGCGAAGAAGAGCTAGACCCGCTCGTCGTCGAGAGGATCGTGCTCGTCGCTGCCGGTACGGGTCGATTGACCCAGGATGCGGTCGTAGGCGTCTTCCTCGGCGAGGCACCACGTGGCGTGGACGTCTTCGGGCTCCGCCCCGCACTCGGGGCATGACAGCGCCTCGGACCCGAAGGACCGCTTCAGGCTGCGCGCTTCTTCGAACCGGCGGTGTCGACCCTTCTTCACGCCCACTCCTCGCTGTTCGGCTTGGAGCGACGGCGTTCCCGCCGATTCGTCTCCTGCACCTTCTCGTCGAGACAGTCTATCGGCCAAACGGCACATGTGAGGCAACGGGTTCCGCCCGAGTACCATCCCGTCAGGGAGGTACGTCGTGACCGATTCTTTCGATCCACAGGCCATGATCGATCGCTTTGCCGAGCGGGCGTCAGCAGTGCGGGAGCGGGGGATCCCTCCGATCGAAGGTCCCGATCGCCAGGCGTTCGTCCGCCGCGCTCAGGTGGACTTCATGGACTACGCCATGCTGGCCGACGCCACGGCGATCATCGAGGACGGGATCTTGACGCTGACGATCGACCTGCGAGGTCCCCAGTCCTGAGCCGGCCGTCGGCTCGGTCCGCTGCCGGCAGGCTCAGAAGCCACCACCACCGCTGAGGGGCACCGTGGTGGTGGTGACGATCACCGAGCCGAGGATCGACTCTGCCCGGCTCTGGGCCTCGCTCAGCAGGAGCAGACCCTTGGCCTTGGCTGCGTCGAAGGCCTGGGACTTGGCCGGATTGCCCACCGCGTCGTAGCAGTCGTGACCCGCTTCGCCGAGGGTCTCGTACGCGTTCGACAACAGCGTCGTGAGCGACTGGTCCGGCGTGGGCAGGTTCGAGTTCGCCTGCTCGGTGTCGACGAGCAGGACGCCGCAGACCGTGTGGAGCGCGGCGGCGGAGCCCCCTCCGTGGAGCTGGGAGGCAGCGTGCTGGACGTCGCCGACGAGGGTGCCGATCGTCGCACCGAGGTTCGTCCCGTTCACCCACGACCTCATCTGCTGGTCCGCAGAGCCGCTCCGGTCCTGGCCGGCGCAGCCCGCAAGGACGAGTGCGACCGCCACCGCGGCGAGCGGCGCCCGGAGGTTCACGAGACGAGGACGACGTGGTACGAGCGCTTTCCCCGACGCAGGACGAGGAAGCGGCCGTGGAGGAGGTCATCGGGGCCGACAGTGGCCTCGAGGCCTTCTCGGGCAACGTCGTTGACGTAGGCGCCACCTTGCTCGATCGCCCGACGAGCCTCGGCCTTGGACGCGGTGAGCCCCGAGTCGGTCATCACGTCGATCAGGAGCGGGGCCACCTCGAGCTCGTGAGTGGACATCGTCGAGGACGGAACCTCGCCGACGAGGTCCGCGATCGTCGCCTCGTCGAGAGACGCCACCTGGCCGCCGAACAGGGCCGCGGAGGCCTCCTCGGCCCGCCGTCGCTCGCCGGGGCCGTGAACGAGGTCGATGACCGATGCCGCCAGGGCCTTCTGGGCCGCCCGGAGGTGGGGGCGCTCGGCGGTCTCGACGTCGAGCGTCCGGATCTCCTCGATGTCGAGGAAGGTGAAGAACCGCAGATAGGTCCCCACCGTGGCGTCCTCGGCGCTCAAGAGGAACTGGTAGAGGCCGTAGGGCGAGGTGCGTGCCGCATCCAGCCAGACCCGCTCATTACCAGAATCGGACTTGCCGAACTTGGTGCCGTCGGACTTGGTCACCAGCGGAGACGTCAGACCGAAGGCGTGGCCCCCGCTCCGCTTCCTGACGAGTTCGACGCCCATGACGATGTTGCCCCACTGGTCGGAGCCGCCGATCTGGAGCGTGCACCCGTGATCCTCGTTGAGGCGGGCGAAGTCGAAGGCCTGAAGCAGCATGTAGGAGAACTCGGTGAAGGAGATCCCCTGATCCGGGCGTTCGAGACGCGACTTGACGGACTCCTTGGCCACCATCTGGTTCACGGTGAAATGCTTGCCGGTGTCGCGGAGGAACTCCAGCAGCGGCATCGGAGCCAGCCAGGAGGCGTTGTCGAGCAGCAGCGCCTGACGTGACCCGGCGGACTCCTCGAAGTCGAGGAAGCGAGAGAGCTGCGAGCGGATCGACTCGACGTTGGCCTGGATCTCCCCGACGCTCAGCAGCGGGCGCTCGCTCGACTTCCCGCCGGGGTCACCGATCATCCCGGTCCCTCCCCCGGCCAGGGCGATCGGGCGGTGCCCGCCAATCTGGAGCCTGCGCAGCGTGCAGACCTGGAGGAGGTGGCCCACATGGAGGCTGTCGGCGGTCGGATCGAAGCCCGCGTAGGCGGTCAGACCGCCCGCGTCGAGGCGATCGAACAGAGACTCGTCGGTGACTTGATGGACAAGTCCGCGAGCTCGGAGGTCCTCTGAGGTCGTTGGCATCGCCAAAGAGCCTGCCACAGCCCCTCAGGGTGTTGGTTCGGCGGTGGCTAGCCTCTCGATCATGGCGTCCAGCACTTTCGACCTCGAACTACCGGGAATTCCCCCCACGGACAACCCGGCGCTGACGGGGTGGCGAGCACCGGTCCGCGTGGAATCGACGTCACGGGGACCATTCGGCGTGGCGGGCGCCATCCCTCGGGGCCTCGAAGGTCGGCTGATGTGGCTCGGGCCGAACCCGATCCTGGTCTCCGATCCCGACCACTACCGCCCGTCGGACGGCGACGGCATGGTCCACGCCCTCGAGATCAGAGACGGCGCACCGACCGAGTTCCGCTCCCGCTTCGTCGTCACCCGGCACGTCGTCGACACGCTCGGGGCGAGGCCTCCCGAGGGTCCGCTCAACGCCGCCGGCCCCCTGGCCAACGCCGCCCTCGTCCACGTGGCCTCCCGCATCCTCGCCCTCGACGGGCGAGGTCTCGGCTACCGCGTGACGCTCGACCTCCGCACGGCCTGCGTCGAGGACTTCGACGCCATGCTCGCCACGCCGATGGGCACCCAGGTCATCATCGACCCAGAGACCCGGGACGCCGTGTTCCTCGGCGTCGACCAGCAGGGTCCTCCCTACCTGCGCCTCCACGCCCTGGGGGCTGATGGGATCCTCGCCGGCTCCACGGAAATCGCCGTCGACTCCTGGCTGGCCGAGCCCGCCCTGGGCCTGACGCAGACCTCGGCCGTGATCGCCGAGTCGAGCCTCGCCTCGCCGGTCCTCCGGGGTGACGACGACGTGCTCCGCCCGTTGCGCTTCGACCCCGAGTACGCGCCCCGAGTCGGCCTTCTCGCCAAAGGCGAGGACGGCTCGGCCATCGAGTGGTCGACGAGTCAACCCGGCCACGTGCACCGGATCCTCTCCGCTGCGGACACCCCTCTCGGCGCCCGGTGCGTCGTGCTCCGCTCCTCGCCGGAGAACACCCCAGACCCTTCATGGTGGCCCAGCGGGCCGTCGGGCCACCTCGAGCTCCTCGACGTGAGCACCCTGAACCGCGGGGTCACGATCACCAGGCTTGACGACCTGGTCCTCGACGCCGTCACCGCAGACCCGCTCGCTCCCATGGCGTCTCGGCGATTCGCCTATGGGGTGACCACCGAGCACGCTGGCGACGAGGGCGGCCTCCTGGTCAAGTACGACCTGACCACGGGACACGCCCAGCGCCGGAGCATCCCCGAGACGGTCGTCGCCGACCAGCCCCTCTTCGTGCGTGACCCGGAGGGCCGCACCGACGAGGAGGGCTGGGTCGTCGTCCCCCTCTTCGACCGATCCACCGATTCGAGCCAGCTGATGGTCCTCGACGCCACGAGGTTCTCGGGCCAGCCCGAGTCCATCATCACGCTGCCCGCCCGACTCCCCTTCGGTGTGAGCGGGCTGTTCCTCGCTCCGAACGACTACCGCTGAACCAACCGCTCGCGCACCGCTCGAGCCACCACCGCGTTGATCTCGGCATGGACCGAGACGTTCTCGTCGCGCGACGGGGCATCGACCACCACCACGCGAAGCCCAGGGACCCCGACCTGAGTGTCGAGGGCGTCGCCCAGGGCCTTTTTCGTGCTCACCGTGGTGACCGGCACCCCGAAGCCGTGGACCACCTCAGCCACCGAGGGACGACGTGGTGTGCCGAAGAGCCGTTCGAAGCGATCGCTCTCGAGCGCATCGCGCTGGGGGAGGAACGAGAAGATCCCCCCGCCGTCGTTGTCGATCACGACGATCAGGAGCGAGGCGTCGTCCTCGATACCGTCGACCAGCGCGGAGACGTCGTGGAAGAAGGCGAGATCTCCGACGAGAGCAACCACCCCTCCGCCTGCGCTCGCCACGCCCATGGCCGTCGAGACGACTCCGTCGATCCCGTTGGCTCCACGGTTGGCGTGGACCCTCAGGACGTCGGGGCGCACCGAACCGAACCACTCGAGATCGCGGATCGGCATCGATGAGGACACGACCACCGAGGTGCCGGAGGGAGCGCTCCTGCTCAAGATCCGAGCAACACCAGGCTCGGTGAGCTGCTCGCGGTCGAGCACCGAATCGATCGCCGCCTGCGCCGCGCGCTCGGCCTGCGCCCAACGCTCGGCCCACTCGCTCGGAGCAGGGGCCCAGGCATCAGCGAGGGCCCTGAGGCCCTCGTCCACCGAGGCGATGAGGAACCTCGCCTCGGTGCGGAACGGGAACCTCGCCGGTCCGTCGAGCCCGAGGGCGACGATCTCGGTCCCCTCATCCGCACAGCGCTGGAGCCACTCGGTCACCACCTTCGATGCCGGAGGTGCCCCGGCGACGATGACCACGTCGGGGGTCAGGAGCGAGGCCGCCGAGGCGTCACGCAAGATGCCGTCTGCGGCGGCCACCACCAGTGGATCGGAGAGCCGGCAGCCCGAACGGGGATCGGCCAGCACCGGCCAGCCGACACGTCGCGCCGCGTCGAGGAACCCCACGGGGTCAGCCACCCCGTTCCCCGCGACCACGACGACTCGGGGGGCGCCCGATCGAGCCTCGAGAGCCTCGAGGTGGGCCCCGCCCGACATCGAGAAGCACGGACGGCCCGCTCTACGGGGTTCGGGGATCTCGTCAGGTTCGGCCAGGAGCGGCTCGCTGAACGCCAGGTTCACGTGAACCGGTCCCGGGATGCCAGAGATCCCCATGGCTTCGACGGCCAGGCGACTCGCCAGGCTGCGCCAATCTCCCCGGGGGAAGGCGTGGCATGGTCCTGGATCGACGGCGAACGAGACGTGGTCGGCGAAGATGCCCCTCTGGCGGAACGTCTGGGGGGCACCGATCTCATGGAGCTCGCCCGGACGATCAGCGGTGGCGATGATCAGGGGAACGTGATCGAGGTGTGCCTCGACGACCGCGGCGTGGAGCTCGGCGACCGCGGTGCCCGAGGTCACCACGACCAGCACCGGCGTCGAGGTCGCTCTCGCCACTCCGATGGCGAAGAACCCGGCCGACCGCTCATCGAGTCGGACGTGGATCGCCATCGAGCTCTCCGCGACGGCCAGCACCAGCGGCGTCGATCGCGATCCGGGGCAGACCACCGCATTCGTCACCCCGCTGAGGATGAGCTCGTCGACGAAGGTGGCGCAGAACGCCGCCTGGGTGCGGGACATCGCTACGCTCACTGATCGTGCCCTCGCTCGCATTTCGGACGTGGGGATCGGGTCCACCGCTCGTCCTCTGTCACGGCTTCACCCAGACCTCGGCCCTCTGGGGCCCCTTCGGCCAGGCCCTGGGGCAGGTCGCCACGGTCATCGCCGTCGACATGCCGGGCCACGGTGCCTCGTCGGACCTCTCGATGGATCTCGCCGAGACAGCCGATGCTCTGTGCGAGACCATCGGCGAGCAGCCCTTCGACCTTCTCGGATACTCCATGGGCGGGCGCTGTGCGCTCCTCACCGCACTTCGCCACCCCGGCGCAGTGCGTCGGCTGGTGCTGATCGGTGCCACCGCGGGGATTGACGATGCCGCTGCTCGCACCGAGCGCATCCGTCGTGACGAGGAGCTCGCCAACGGCCTCGAGGCGAGCGGAGACGTCGATGCGTTCCTCTCGCGATGGCTGGCGCAGCCGATGTTCGCCCGCCTCTCGGCTGACGCGACGGGGATCGAGGCTCGTCGCACCAGCTCCGCGAGAGGCCTGAGCACCAGCCTTCGCAAGATGGGGACCGGCGCGCAGCCGCCGATGTGGGATCGGGTGGGCTCGATCACGGCCCCCACCCTCCTGCTCGCCGGAGCTCGAGACACCAAGTTCGCCGACATCGCCATCCGCCTTGCCCACGCCATGGAGAACGCATCGATGTCGCTGATCCCCGGAGCAGGTCACGCCTGCCACCTCGAGGCGCCCGTCCGAACCGCCGCGACCGTGGTGGCGTGGCTGAAGAGCACAGACCCTCACGCGATCGCCAGACCTGCGGCGAGCAGCGCTCCGACCGTCAGCTGAGTGCGCGCCGTCGCCTTGAGCATCGCCAGGAGCGCTCGCCCGTTCTCTCCGGAGAGGGCGAGCCGACCCGGTGCGATCGCCCCGAGGAGACCGAGGAGCGCGAGGAGCGCCCACGGCCTGAAGATGGCGCACGCCACGATGCCGAATCCCACGCCGATCATCGATCCGACGTAGAGCCAGCCGGCTCGCCGGCGACCCAGCCGGACGGCGAGAGTCCGCTTGGAGGACTCGGTGTCGCCGATGATGTCGCGCAGGTTGTTGGCTT
>JADGOD010000144.1 GCA_017883125.1 Acidimicrobiales bacterium | reverse complement strand
GGCCGCCGCCAGGCGCCGCGAGGAGACCCCGGTCATCGACGCGAGCTCTCGATAGGTGAGTCCGAGGACCTCCCGGCCGTAGAGCGCGGCGGCGCCGACGGGATCAACCGTCCCTTTGGCCGCCAGGAGTCGGGCATGGATCGACTCGGTGGGGTCCTCGTCCGTGCATCCGGGGACGATGCCGGTCTCTTCGGAGAGGGCATCGAGTGAGACGGTGCGACCGAGCTGAGTGGTCCGCAGGCGGCGTCGCATCCGACAGCGGGCGGCGTTGAGCAGGTCTGGCGCTGCGTAGGGACGGTTCTGCCCACCCCACTCCACGATGACCTCGTAGGCCATCGTGATCAGGTCGGCGAGGAACGTCGCAGGCTCACAATCTCCTCCGAGTCCCCAGTTGAGACGGCGGGCCACGGCGACGATCCCGGGGAGGAGCGTCTGGAGGAGGGCGCGGGTGATCAATGGGTCGCTCGGGGCTTGGTGCAGGAGGGCTGCGGCGAGGTGGGCCCTCTCGACCTGGCTGAGGGGGCCGCAGGGCTCCAAGAGGTCCACGACGTCGCCGAGGTCCCTGACCTCGAGGGCCTGCAGCGGCGGGTAGCTCTCCGAGAGGGCTTCAGCCGCACGGCGCGAGGCCTTGGAGTGGCTCAGGGAACGCCATTCGAGCCGGAGGTGATCGAGCTGGTGATGTGTTGTGTTGGTCATGGTCGAACCGTCGACCCAGGACCTCCCCCCATCCCTCCCACCGGAGAGCGAACCGAGTGGGGGGAGCGTTCGGGGTACGCTCGCTCCGTGAACATTGAGGAGTTCTACGCAGAAGATGAACGCAGGCGAGCCTCCACCGAGGTCGAATTCGGCCGGGAGTGGTTGGACGCCAACAACACCCGTTACGAGCTCAGTTGGGTCGAGGACACCGGCGAGCTGTACCTGATGAGGGAGCCGATCCCGGGGTTCTACGAAGACCCCCTCGGTGACTTCGCCGTCGAGAGCGAAGACGTCGAAGGCCTCGTCGTCAGCCTCCTCGGCGTGGTGACGTCGCACGAGAGGGTCGAGGAGATCCTGGTGGGCTGGCCTGAGGCGATGGCGAGTCCCAAGGGCGTCGAGTGGCTTGCAGAGCGTCTTCGCTCTGCGGGTGTCATCTCTTAGCCCGCACGACTCGGTCGAGATCGCCGGAGCGGGACTGGCGCGATGGAGCTCTGCATCGACCTTGACGCGATCACGCTTCGGCTGGTCCACGTCGATGACCTCAGTTCGCTCGAGGTGGTGGTCGTGAACCCGCCGGATGCCACCAAAGAGCACTCTTCACACCGGCTTGGCGACGTCATCTCGGCACGCCGCATCGGGACCCTCAACCCGGATGGCACGGTCGCTGTCTCTGCCGAGGTGCTTCGATTCCTCGCTGCTGGTGAGGTCGACGAAACCTGGGAGGAGGGCCTCGTGACCCTCCTTGAGGGACTTCGCTCCCCAGAAGGCGACCGCGGCGCCGCGGTCCGGTGGCCGCAGCGGGCCTGAGGCAGGCAGGGTCAGTCACTACGATCGCTACGAGGCACCCCGAGTCTCGATGCACAGGAGGGAACGTGAACGTTCCAAGCTACGAGAACCTGCTCATCGGGGGCGCCTATGAGCCCTCTGACGGAGCCGGTCGGCGTGGTGGGCGCCATCGCGCCGTGGAACGTCCCGCTGTTCATGGCGGTCTCGAAGTTCCGTCGGTCCTCGCTGGCTGCACGGTGGTCTAACAGCCTGCACCTGAGACTCCTCTCGATGCGCTGGTGTGCCCCGGAGACGTCTACCACTCGACCATCGATGGCGTCACGGTGCGGACGAGCGATGGGGTCCACTTCCCGCTCTCGGCCTGGCCGGTGATCGATCCCGCGCTGTACCCGGTGCTCGCGAAGGCCGGGCAAGAGGCGCCCGACAACGCACCCAAGTCCTGAGGGACCTCGGTGCAAGGACTGCTCAGGAGCCGAGATACGGGGTGTTGGAGAAGACCGTGTCGCACTGCCTCTTGAGCGAGTCGATCAGCAGGTCCTCTGGGACCCTGTCGGCCTCCTGGATCGTCGTCATCAGCGAGTTGAAGCTGCCGTCCGATGAGGTAGCCGCTGCGGCGTAGGGGAGGGCCGAGAGCAGCATGGATTGGGCCTGAGCGGTGAGCGTGACCGCTGCTGCTGGCGACGTGCTCGGGTCGATGGCCTTCTTGTAGATGGTGATCGACCTCTCGACCTTCGTGCAGGCCTGCCGAGCCTGGCTGAGGGCCACCCCGCTTCCGCACGCACTCAACCCGAGTCCGGCGATCGCCGCGACGATGCTGACGGAGATGACCCGAGGACGGGTCAGTCGAGCCATGACTCGGCACGGCTCAAGAGGAAGTGGCTCACCGCCGCACATCGGTCGAAGACGTCGCAGAGCAGCTCCTCGCCCTTCAGCACCCTCGCCAGGGAGACCGGACGTCGGGCAAGGATCGAGAGACGGCGCTCGGGAGCATCGGTGGCCGAGGCGAAGGAGTCGATGGCCGAGACCTCGAGCGGGAGCTCGAGCTCGCCGACCCCGGCGAGGTCGATGGCCAACCTGAGGAGATCGGGGCCGTGGGGGAGAGGAGGGAGGCCCCAGGTGAAGGTGAGGGGGAAGTGGAACTCGTCAGGAGGATCCTCTTCGTCACCGAGGCCAATCAGAGTGTCCTCGAAGCCCAAGAGCACCCTTGGGTCGACGTCAAGAGCCAGGTGGAGGTCGAGCGGCCCACCGCACCCGTCTTCGGGATGCAGGTCGACCTCCCAGACCTGGCGCAGAGAGTACGTCTCGACGAAGTGCCTCTCATCGTGGACGTGGAAGCCATGGTCGACCGAGTGGTCCTTGAGTTCCGCCACGTATCCAGCGACGTCGATAGCAGCCACGTCTTCGACACTAGTGGTGGTCGCCGGGTGAGCGGGATGGCTAGGTTGGCGGGATGGGCCACCAGATGATCAGCCGGACCCTCCGAGAGGCGGCTGGAGAGGTCCGCGCCGCGCTCAACGGCTTCGGCGGCAGCGGGCTGTCGGGCCAGCGCCACGGCCAGTACGAGCTCGACGTCGTCGCCGACGATGCGGCCTGCCGGGTCTTGCTTGACGCCGGATTCTCGGTGTTCTCGGAGGAGTCGGGTCAGCGGGGTAGCGGAGAGCTGCTCGCGGTTGTCGATCCCGTCGATGGCTCGACGAACGCCGACCGCGGCATCCCCTTCTGCTGCATCAGCATCTGCGTGCTCGACGACCAGGGCCCTCTGGTCTCGCTCGTCGAGAGCCTGCCGACTGGCGTGATCTACGAAGCGACTCGGGGGAAGGGGGCGACTCGGGACGGCATCGCCATCTCTCCCTCAGGCGCGGTGGATGCCAGCGAGGGGGTCATCGCGGTGAACGGGGTGCTGACGACTCGACCCAGATGGGGCCAGGTGCGCACCCTTGGAGCAGCGGCACTGGAGATCTGCCTGGTGGCCGATGGTGCGCTGGATGCGTACCTCCAGGTCGGGGGTGCAGCGATCCGTCCCTGGGACTACCTCGCCGGCCTTCAGATCGCTCAAGAAGCGGGAGCGTCAGTCCGCTCCGCTGACGGCGAGGAGCTGCTGATTCGTTTCGACGCCCCCCGACGCCCCCTCGTGGCGGCCACGGACGCTTTGGCGGACGCTCTTGAAGCGCTTCTTCCTCTGTGAAGTCGGACCCTCCAGGCCAATAGGCGTAATCTTGGGCCTTCGTCGGGCGCTTAGCTCAGTTGGTTAGAGCAGCTGGCTTACATCCAGCAGGTCGGGGGTTCGAGTCCCTCAGCGCCCACTCGTTGTGGAAATGACAACGTTGTAATTCGAAGCCAAAGAGAGGAGGGCTCGGCAATCCCAAG
>JADGOD010000143.1 GCA_017883125.1 Acidimicrobiales bacterium | reverse complement strand
TGAAATGCCAGGTGTCGATCATGAGTCCGGCCCGTTCTGCGCCGGCGACGGCCACGATCTCCAGCCCGGCGCTGATGGAGGTCACCGGGCCAAGCGGACTGAACTCGACCGCCATCCTCGTTCCCACTTCGGCGAACATCGCGGCGCACCGCTCGATCACGTCGGCCGTCTGGCTGGTGAGACCGGTCTGGAAGACCGTGAGGACCCACTCTGCTCCGACAACGGCGGCCGCTTCCGCGAGCCGCTCCGCTGCGGAGAGTGTCGCCTCTCGATCATCGCTCAGCACCAGAGCCAGCAGCTCATGACAGCGCAGTCCGGTGGCGGCGTAGGCAGCTGCCGCATCGTGGTCGGCCCGGCCCGCAGCGAGCCCTACCGCCGAGAACCCGGCCTCGTGCGCCGCCTCCAGCAGTCCGCGTGTATCGATCTCCCAGCGACCGTCGGGCGTGAGGGCCAGTTCGATCCCCATTCAGCCCGCCAGAGACCAGGTCACGTGTCGATGCCACCGAGGTGCGGGCCGCCATCGACCGCCAGGGTCTGGCCTGTGATGTAGGAGGCGGCGTCGCTGGCGAAGAAGAGGATGGCGTTGGCGACCTCGTCCGGTCTTCCAGGCCGCCCGAGCGGCGTGCCCGCGCTCAACGCGTCCTGTTCGATTCCGGCGACACGCCATGCCTCCACGGCCCGCTCCGACGCGATCGGACCAACGGCGATGCAGTTCGCTCGCACCCCGTAGGGACCCCATTCGGCGGCGGTGACCGTGGTGAACATCTGCAGCGCCGCCTTCGACGACGCGTAGTGAGCGCCGCCCTTGACGCCGTGGACACCGGCGCCCGAGGAGATGTTGACGATCGCCCCCGAGCGCTGTTCGAGCAGGTGATGGCCGACCTCTCGCGTGCAGAGGTACGCCGACCGGACGTTCAGGTCGAAGCTGGCGTCCCACGCCTTGGTGGGGAGGGTCGCCAACGGGCCCATACGCGTCCCGCCGGCGTTGTTGACCAGGATGTCGACTCGTCCGAGCTCGTCGACGGTGCGCTGCACCATCCGGACGACCTGCTCCTCGTCCCTGACGTCCGTGGGCACCGAGAGGCAACGTGAGCCCGTGGACCCCTCCACCGCCGCCGACGTGCGTTCCAGGTCCTCCAGGGTCCGAGCGGCGATCACTACGTCGGCACCGTGTTGGGCGAGGACCCGAGCAGTCGCCGCTCCAATGCCCGTACCGCCACCGGTCACGATGGCCACCCGCCCGGTCAGGTCGCAGAGGCTGTTCATCCCGGCCTTCCTACCATGTGTTGGCCGCGCTCCATCGGCTGCGTTGGCCGAGGCATCCCCGATGAGCCTCATTGAGACTTCCCCGAGACGTCATGCCATCGCCAGTGCCCGCACGATCTGCACCCCGACGAGCGGGTCAGCCCGCCGCCGCAATCACCTTCGGTCGGATGGAGGCCAGGTAGACGATGGCCAGGACGAAGCCAATGATCCCGGTGACGAGCGAGAAGACGGCGATGAGGATGATCCAGACGTTCTTCGACGACCCCGCTGCGGAGAACGCCGAAGCGGGCCTGGATGCGGCGTCGACGATGGCCCAGATCTCGATGGCGAGACCGACCAGGGCGATGAGCAGGATCCCCAAGCCGACGAGCGTGGACACTGAGACGATCATCGGTGGGCCTCCTGGGGTGATGAAGGGAACCTGCCCAGCCTTGCACTGACACAGCCCTCATGCACACTGCCCTCATGAGCACGGCCGGCACGTCACACGATCTCCTCGGCGCCCTGCGGGGACGCCGTGAGCGCCGCCCCCGCGTCGATCCCACCCTGGCCGGAGGGCTGCGGGCGTGGATCGAAGACGACCTCGCCCCGCTCGTCGGCGAGGCGGACCCGGCTCAGCCCCTCTTCCTCTCTCCCCGCGCCGTGGTGAGCGAGAGCCTCCAGACGGTGCCCCCGTTGAGCGCCCTGGCTCGCAGCGCCCTGCTCTCGGCCCTCCTCGCCCAGCGGGTCGTCCTCGGCTCGGTCGTTCACCCCATGGACGACGCGCTGAGCGCGCTCGAAGCCGACCCGGGCCAGGCTGCTCTGGTCGACGCGATCCACAGCCTGGACCCAGACGGCTTCGCCCAGCTGGCCGCGGAGCTCACCGCGCACTACGCCGTCCTGGCTGCCTCGCTCACCTCGATCCCAGGCACGTGGCTCCCACGGACCAACGTCCGACTCTCGGTCCCCCTCGCCGGGGGGCGCGTCGTCCTCGGCGCGGTGGCCAGCCTGGTGATGGGGCCGCCTGCCGACGAGGTCTCGACCGTCTGCCTCTTGGACGTGACCACCAGCTCGCTCGATCCGACGGCGCAGCGGCGCCTCGGCATCCTCAGCCTGCTCGAGACGCTCCGCAGCGGCGCCGCTCCTCTCCGGGTGGGATCGCTCTCCACGGCGACCGGTGAGGTCGTCCTCGCCGAGGTCACCGACGAGCTCTTGAGAGACGCGATCGCTGACGTGGTCAGCGCCGTCGCCGCGCGAAAGGCAACCCCATGACCCTCCGCCACCCCTCGCCGATGCTCCCCCGAGCCCGCGGCGTGACCGATCTGCTCGCTGCGCCCGGAGTGACACCCGAACGTCTCGACGTCGGTCTGCGACGGGTCCTCGCCGCCCGCGTGGCCACCCTGGCACCGGGCCGCGACCTCGGCCCGGTGCGCCTCGACAGCTACACCCTCCTCCAGTCCCGCCAGCCGGAGCGCTCCGCCCCCTCGGCCTTCAGCTGGAGCCCCCGGACCTCTCGGCGCCTGCTCGGCCTCCCCGCCGCCCGAAGGGTCATCCTGGGAAGCGCATCGAACCCCATCGCCGCAGCTCGTGCCGAGGTCGACGACGTGATCGCCCGCTCGTCAGCACCGTCGATCCGTCCCGGCGCCCTCGGGCGGTGGCTGGCCGAGGCCCCCCGTGGCGTCCTCGGCTCGGTGATCGCCGAGGCGGCCAACTACGCCACCGATCTGCTGACCGCCCTCGACTGGACGCGCCTGGTCGACGTCGCCAACGTCGGTCGGGCCGACCCGGTCTGGGCGGTGCCCGGTGCACCCTGGGTCACCCTGCGAGCCCGTCGTGACGTCGAGATCACCCTCGATGACGCCACTCACACCCGCTCCCTGCTGTGCGTCCGGGCCGGGAGGCCCGATCGCACCCTCGAGGACGACCTCGGCTTCGTCGCCCTGGCCGACGCCCTCAGCCGGCCCGACGCGCCGATGCCCACCAGGGTGGTCGGGCTCTGGCCATCCTCTGGCCGGGCCGTGAGCCTCGAGGTCGGCCCCGAGACCATGCGTCGGGCGGCGCGTCTCGTCGTCGAAGCCACCGATTCTCTCCGCCGAAGAACCGGTCTGGTGGCTGCAGCCTGACCTTGGTCGGGAGGGGCACAGGGGGCAACTAGCCTAGATAGTCCCCATGACTACACGCTCCGACATACGTAACATCGCCATCATCGCCCACGTCGACCACGGCAAGACCACTCTGGTCGATGCCATGCTCTGGCAATCGGGCTCCTTCCGAGCCAACGAGGACGTCGGCGAGCGGGTCATGGACTCCGGTGACCTCGAGCGCGAGAAGGGGATCACCATCCTGGCCAAGCAGACGGCAGTGATCGTCGACGGCGTCACCGTCAACATCATCGACACCCCGGGCCACGCCGACTTCGGTGGCGAGGTCGAGCGGGGCCTGGCCATGGTCGACGGCGTCCTGCTCCTCGTCCACGCCTCCGATGGACCGCTCCCCCAGACGCGCTTCGTGCTGCGCAAGGCCTTGGAGGCCCGCCTGCCGGTGGTACTGGTGGTCAACAAGGTGGACC
>JADGOD010000142.1 GCA_017883125.1 Acidimicrobiales bacterium | reverse complement strand
TGTCGGACGTGCGGCGTATGGGCGAGTGGAGCCCGGAGTGTCAGCGCTGCGAGTGGATCGATGGGGCAGTCGGACCAGCCGTCGGTGCCCGATTCAAGGGCAGCAACCGTCGTGGGATAGTCCGCTGGTCCACAACGCCGCGGGTCGTTGTGGCTGACACGGGTCAGGAGTTCTCCTTTGTCACTGGCCACAGGGGTCGGGACATGACCAAGTGGACCTATCGCTTCGACCCTGTTGTCGACGGCACCAATGTCACGGAATCATTCGAGATGCTCCGCGACATGCCCTGGTACTACCGCTTTGCTGACCGATACCTCATGGGCATCAAGGATCGCCGCGCGGACCTCGTGGCGAACATGGAGGCAACGCTTCAGCGCCTCAGGGCTGCGACACAGGACCTCGATGGTTCGCATTGACCGAGCTGGACTGTGGGCTGCCGCTCCCGTTGGGGTGCCCCCGATATGCCGATTGGGGATGCCAACCAAGTGTCGGAGGGGGGACTTGAACCCCCACGCCCTTGCGGGCACTAGCCCCTCAAGCTAGCGCGTCTGCCTATTCCGCCACTCCGACGTGGCCGCTCTGTGCGGACCTCTGACTCTAGCAAAGCCGGGTCGACTCCCCTGACGAGATCACCGTACGCTCGGCGTGCGCACCTTCCAGGTCGGCAGCTCCGACAAGGTGCCGGGTGGATACGCATTCTGAGAGATTCCGTCGATGCTGGTCGTCCATACCAAGAGGGACGGTTCCGTGAAGATCGGCAGCGAGGGCTGCAGGGTCCAGAGGCGACCGTCGACCTTCTGATAGATCGACGTTGCCGTGACGGCATTCATCGCCGCCGAAGCTTGGGAGACCATCGCGTTGACGGACTTGTCGCTGAATCCGCCCCAAAGGGGAGAGTTCGGGACCTTTCGCGCCGTCGAGTACCAACTGGCGCTGTGAGCAAGGAACGGGTCAGATGGTCTCACGATGACCCCCATCTGCGTGCGTCCGCTGCGTAGCCATGACGCCACCTGCGGAGAGCTTGAGGCGAGGACCAATCGGACCTCGATGCCGTGCCCGGAGAGCTGATGCTTGACCTGGTCCGCAGCCTCCAGCGCCCATCGATCATCAAGCGGGGCAGCCAGCGAGACAGAGAGAGCCCGGCCCTTGTCGTTCATCCATTGCCCTCCAACGAGCCGGTAGCCGGCCTTCTTCAGGGAACGGCTCGCCAGGCTCAGAGGGTCGCTGGACAGCTGCCTCTTCGGGGCCGTCGTTGGCGTCGTCGGAGAGGCGTTGAGTGCAGGAGTGTTGGCGTCAGCTTGGTAGTTGGGTTGACCCTGGGTGAGCAGCAGGCTCGTGGCCGGAGAGATGGTCGGGTCAAGCGTTCCCACCGTAGAGCTGATGATCGCTCGTCGATCGAGGAGGTGCGACAGACCCTGCCGGATCAAGAGAGGGACCGGGTTGGGTCTCGCAGTGGCGTAGTCGATGCTTACGAGTCGATTCGATAGCGCCAGGCTGCCTGAGGTCCCCGGTGATGACGAGATCCCCGAGAGGGTCTCGGGCGTCAGCCATGACGCCTCATCGACGCCAAGCGTCGTCGATGAGTCAAACGGCGTCGGAGAGGCAGGCTGGCCAGCGATCACGGACACCGTGTCGAATGCCGGTACCGTTCCCCACCATCCCGGATTCCGGACCATGACCACCATGGTCGGCGAGCTCTGGATGATGACGTAGGGCCCGCCTGAGAGATCGACGGTCGGGGTCGGGCTGGCGCACGTGGCATAGGACGCAGCACTTGCCTGCGCCGGGAGGAGGGGGCTGAAGAGCGCCTGCCATGAGCTTGTCGGCCTCTTGAACGTCACCACGACGTCAGCGCCGCCCTTCGGGGCCGTGATGGACCTGATCAGCTGATACTGAGCCGCCGCCGGACCGCTCCCGGAAGCTCCGCGTTTCCACGTGGCGATGAAGTCGCTCCGGCCGATCGGCACGCCATCGGCCCAGTGAGCGCTCTTCTTGATGGTGTAGTCCACGACCAGGGGCGACAGGCCCTGGACCTCGGCCTGCACCAGGAATGAGTTCGCCTGTGCGACGGTGCCGCGCTCCGATGAGGTGTACGCGCTCGGCAGGACGAGGGAGAGGACCTGGTTTGCACCAGGAGACAGGCTGGAGCCGACCGGGTCGCAGCCGTTGAGCAGATCGGGGAGGTTCACGCTCAACGTCTCGCTCGTGCTCACTGGAGCCGCAGATGCCGCTTCCGGGGACAACGCACCCAATCCGGCAACGACGAGTGTCCCCGCGGCGGCAACGAGACGCGCCGCACGTGCCCAGAAGGGAACGCCGGCACGGCCTGAGATCACTGCAGACGGAGGTCGAGCGTCAAGGTCGTGAAGGCGAAGATCAGCGCCACAGCAACCGTGATGCGGTCGAGGTTCTTCTCGACCACCGTGGATCCCTGCGCCGCAGCCCCGACGGATCCACCGAACATGTCAGAAAGTCCGCCGCCTCGCCCACTGTGCATGAGGATGAGGAAGATGAGCGCCAAGGCGGTCAACACCTCAATCACGACGTAGATAGCAGTAACCACGGAACCAGGCTCCTTTTAGGACTTTCCAGCCGTCTGACCGTAGCAGGTCGCCGTGGCCGCAATGATGGCAGCGAAGCTCTCCGCCCCCAAGGAGGCCCCTCCAACGAGGAGACCGTCGACATCCGGCATTCCCATGAGCTCTTCAGCGTTCTCTGGCTTCGCCGAGCCTCCGTAGAGGACCCTCACGCGCTCGGAGGCCTCTCCACGATCCGAGGCGATCAAGGCCCTGATCGCCTGACAGGCGGTCTGGGCGTCCTCCGCCGTCGCTGCGACGCCGGTCCCGATGGCCCAGATCGGCTCGTAGGCGATCACGATCCGCTCCTCAACCCCCCTGTCAACGCCTCCCAGGGCAGCGGTCACCTGACGGACGAGCACCTCGTGGGTGACGCCCGACTCCCGCTCCTCTCCTGTCTCCCCGACGCAGATGATCGGCGTCAGGTCGTGGGTCAGCACGGCGCGAGCGGTTGCCGCCACGTCGCTGTCGGTCATCGAGAAGAACTGCCGACGCTCCGAGTGGCCGACGATGACTGAGGCGACCGAGAGTCGGCTCAGCATCGCAAGGCTGATCTCGCCGGTGAAGGCACCATCCTCGTGTGACGAACAGTGCTGGGCGCCGAGCTGGATCGGAAGCCGATCAGCGCCGATGATCCCCTCCACTGTTCGGAGATCCGTGAACGGGGGGTGGATCGAGATGTCGACCATCTTGTGGTCGAAGCCCCGGAGCCGAAGGGCGAGATCCTGGACCAACCGGATGGCGGCCACGTGATCGAGATTCATCTTCCAGTTCCCGGCGATCAGGGGCCGGCGCGCTGAGCGTGGTGTGCTCATGATCTCCTCGGTGCGTTGGGTGCGTTCCGAAGGGCGTCGAGCGCGGGGAGGTCCCCGAACTCTAGGAACTCGAGAGAGGCCCCGCCCCCCGTCGAGAGGAAGTCGATCTGATCGGCCAATCCGAACTCCTCGACAGCCCGGGCGCTGTCTCCACCCCCGACGACGCTCGTCCCGGGTGAGGCGGCGACCGCCTCGCCGACCTGGCGGGTTCCAGCGGAGAACCGTGCGTCCTCGAAAGCGCCCATCGGGCCGTTCCACAGGATCGTCCCCGCCTCGGCGATCGCCTTGCTGAAGAGAGCAGCACTCTGGGGACCCACATCAAGCCCGATCCATCCCTTTTCGAGATCGCCCTCGAACATCCGAACCTCACCGTCCTGAGCGCCCGGGCCGAACGACGAGCCTGGTTCCAGCCCGACGATGTCCGTCGGCAGGATGATCTCCGCGGGTCCATCGAGGAGACCACGGCACTCCTCGAGACGAGACTCGTCGAGGAGTGAGCCCCCCACGCTACGGCCCTGAGCGGCGAGGAACGTGAAGGCCATCCCGCCCCCGACGATGATCGCATCGGCCTTCGTGGAGAGGGACTTGAGGACGCCGAGCTTGTCGGCCACCTTCGCTCCGCCGACGATGGCAACAAACGGGCGCTTCGGGTCGAGCAGGAGCCCTCCGAGGACCTCGACCTCCCGCTCCAGAAGACGCCCAGCCGCACTCGGGAGGAACTTCGGTGGACCAACCACCGAGGCGTGTTTCCGATGCGATGCACCGAACGCGTCATTGACGTAGGCGTCGAAGCCCTCGATGAGCTCGGCGACGAAGGTCTCGTCATTGGCCGTCTCGCGTGGGTCGAACCGGAGGTTCTCGAGGATCTCTACGCCATCGATGAGCTCTGCCAGCCGCCTCCCTACCGGGACCAGGCTCAACGCGGTATCGAACCCGTCCTTGGGGCGATCCATGTGGGAGCAGCAGACCACAATGGCTCCTTGCCCGACCAGCCACTCAAGGGTCGGCAGCGTGGAGCGGATCCGCAGGTCGTCGGCGATGACGCGCCCCTCTGGCCCGTCCATCATCGGAACATTGAAGTCCGTGCGGACGAGGACCCGACAACCCTTGAGGTCCCCGAGATCCTCGAGCAGCGGTAGCCCGTCGAGGGCGGCGGCTCGCTGCGTCACAGAGGGCTTCCGACGACGCCAACAAGGTCGACGAGGCGATTGGCGTAGCCCCACTCGTTGTCGTACCAGCCGAGGATCTTGACCAGCGTGCTGGAGTCGTCGATGCGCTGGACCATCGTCAGGCCAGAATCGAAGGTGCACGACGCGGAGCTGCCCACGATGTCCGAGGAGACGATGGGATCCTCGGTGTAGACGAGAACCCTGGAGAGCGGCCCGGCCGACGCCGCTTCCTTGAACGCCGCGTTGACGTTCTCGACGCTGGGGCTACCGGCGATGACCGCGGTGAAGTCGGTGATCGAACCGGTCGGCACCGGGACGCGCAGCGAGGTGCCGTCGAGCTTGCCCTGCATCGCCTGGAGCACCAGGCCGGTGGCACGAGCAGCACCGGTAGAGCTGGGGACGATGTTCACGGCCGCAGCACGGGCCCTCCGCAGGTCGCTGTGGGCGAGGTCCAGGAGGTTCTGGTCGTTGGTGTAGGCGTGCACGGTCGTCATCAGCCCCGAGGTCACTCCGAAGGTGTCGTCGAGGACCTTGACCATCGGGACGAAGCAGTTCGTCGTACACGAGGCGTTCGACACGATGTCGTGCTTCGTCGGGTCGTACTGGTCGTCATTGACGCCTACGACGAAGGTCGCATCGGCTCCGGTCGCTGGGGCGGAGATCACCACCTTCTTGGCGCCAGCAGCCAGATGGGCTGCTGCGCTCTCCCTCTTGGTGAAGAGTCCGGTCGACTCCACGACGACGTCGACGCCGTGGTCGCCCCAGGCCAGATTGGCAGGATCCCGTTCGGAGAGGACCTTGACCCTCTTGCCGTCGACGATGAACGAGTCGCCGTCGACTGCCACCTCCACGCCGAGGCGGCCCTGCGTCGAGTCATAGCGGAGAAGGTGAGCGTTCGTCTCTGGTGACGTCAGGTCGTTGATGGCCACGATCTCGACGTCAGCCCCCTGATCGAGAACTGCTCGGACGAACCCTCGCCCGATTCGACCAAAGCCATTGATTCCTACCCGTACCGTCACGACATCTCCTCCATGTGGTTCTGCCTCATGCCACGAGGCCCGAAAGGACCATCGCTAGTTTGCCTGGCTCATGCACCAAACCATTTGATCCTGCCAGATCAACGTCGATGGTAGCCATCTGAGGGGACCCCATCTCGATTCCCGTCGACGTGTCGCAGAGCACGATGTCGACCGGGATCTGATGACGAACGAGTGCGTCGACGTGGTCAGCGACGCTGTACCCGGCGGTCTCAGGGGCCTGCGGACGCAGGTTGCACACGTAGACCCTCCGAGCGGTCGTCGTTCGGAGGGCTTCAGCGATAGCCGGGACCGCCGCTGCCGCAAGCACGCTGGTGTACAGCGAACCCGGCCCGATGACGACCTGATCCGCTGCGTGGATCGCCTCGAGGGCAGCTGCTGGCGGCGCTGCCGATTCAGGGAGCACCGACACCGAGGTGACGGTCGGATCTCGGCCAATCGCCACCTGGCCCACCAGGATTCCCTCCCGGCGCAGCGCGCGCAGCTCCGTCGGCTCGCTCGTGGCCGGGAGCACACGACCCGCCGCTCCGAGGAGTCGGCCCACCTCATCGATGCCCCTGACGAGATCACCGGTCTCAGCGATCAGACCGGCGAGCAGAAGGTTGCCGAGGACGTGCCCCGCCAGCTCACCCTCGGTGTACCGCACCTCCATCGCGGCTGCCAACGACGAATCGGCACCGGCGAGGGCCACGAGGCACTTCCTGATGTCGCCCAGGGCCGGCAGGCCGAGGAGATCACGGAGGCGTCCGCTCGACCCCCCGTCGTCGGCCGTCGAGACGATCCCGGTCACCGCACCTGAGTACCGGCGCATCGCCTGGAGCGTGACCGCCGTCCCATGGCCGCCGCCGAGTGCGACGACCCTCACCTCGGTGCTCATCGATCGACGTCGCGGTGGAACGTCGAGAGAGGCTGGCCGCCGGCTCGGAGGCGCCGGGCCAGCTCCTCGGTGATCGCCACCGATCGATGCCGTCCCCCGGTGCAGCCGATGCCGATGGTCAGATACGACTTCCCCTCTCTCACGAACGCCGGGAGCAGCGACTCGATGAGATCGACGACCCGGTCGATGAACTCTTGCACCTCAGGGTGGTCGAAGACATAGGTGCGCACCGGCTCGTCGAGCCCGTTCATCTCTCTGAGCTCGTCGACCCAGTGGGGATTGGGGAGGAAGCGGACGTCGAAGACCATGTCGACATCGAGGGGAAGGCCGTACTTGAACCCGAACGACGTGACGGTCGTCTGCATCGAGTTCCCGATGAGCGGCTCGCCGAACAGGTCGAAGATCCGGTTGCGGAGCTGGTTGGTGTTGATCTCGCCGGTGTCAAGGATGATGTCCGCCCTGGTCAGGAGGCCCTGGAGGGCCACCCGCTCCTGGGCGATCGACTCCTCGACGCCAGTTCCCGACCGGGGGTGGCGTCGGCGGGTTCCCTCGTACCGTCGGACCAAGACCTCATCAGGAGCGTCAAGGAAGAGGACCCGGACGACGTGCTCGCTCTCGACGAGGCGGTCGATAGCGTCGAGAAGCTCGCCCGCCTCTCCGCCGCCCGGTCGTCCGGTGACGAGGGCCACGTTCGGGGTCTCTGTGCCCGGCCCACTGACGAACTCCCCGACCTTCGGGAAGATCGAAGGGGGAAGGTTGTCGATGACGAACCAGCCGAGATCCTCCAGGCCGGCCGCTACCGTCGACCGGCCGGCCCCCGACATTCCCGTGACAACAAGAAACTCAGCCATGGCTAGAGTCTGCCGCCCCCGGGGCATCTCGGTCGACACGGGGGCTCACCGGCGGGTGGAGCCGGTCGAAGAGGGAGTCAGCCACCGATGCTGGCAGCCACGCCTCCTCCCCCAGCTGGCCTCTCGTCAGCCCCCTGACGGCCTGGACGGTGCCGAACCGATCAAGGAGGCGCTCTTGGCGCGAGGGACCGAGTCCCGGGATCCCCTCGAGGAGGCCCATCGTCATCGACTTGCCTCGCGTCGAGCGATGGAAGGTGATGGCGAAGCGGTGCGCCTCGTCGCGGATCCTCTGGAGCAGGAAGAGGCTCTCCGACCCGCGTGCCAGCCGGACGGGGTCGGAGCGGTTCGGCAGGTAGATCTCCTCGAATCGCTTGGCCAGGGATGCCACCTCCGTCCTCTCGATCAGGCCAAACTCCTCGAGGGCATCGACCACCACGCCCAGCTGGCCCTTCCCCCCGTCGATCAGAAGGAGATCTGCCGGTGCAGCGAAACCGCGCCCCCGGCCGGGCGTCGCCGGAGACTCGTCCCAGCGACGCAGGCGTCGGCGCAAGACCTCCGCCATGGCAGCGAAGTCATCGTTGCCCGCAACCGACTTGACCGTGAAGTGGCGATAGGCGCTCTTGACCGGGACCCCGTCCTCGAACACGACCATCGAGCCCACGTAGGACGTGCCCTGGAGATGGCTCATGTCGTAGCACTCGATCCGGAACGGAGGCCGTTCGAGCCCGAGGGCCTGCTGGAGCTCGAGGAGCGCCTGCGAGCGGACGTTGTGGTCTGCCGCTCGCCGGAGCCGATCCCGCCCGCGATCCTCGCTGGCATTGCGCTCCGCCATCTCGATCAGGCGCCTCTTCTGCCCTCGCTTGGGAACACGGATTGCGACGGGTCCCCCACGGCGCTCCGTGAGCCACTCCTCCACGATCGAGGCCTCCTCGGGGAGGACACCTACAAGGACAACCGGGGGGAGCTGCGCCGCGGGGTCTCCGTAGAGATCACGCAGGACCTTCGCCATGAGGCCGGCCTCATCGACCGACTCGACGAGATCAGCCACCGATGACGTTCGACCGACGATCCGACCGTGGCGCACGTGGAACACTGCCACGCCCACCTGCAGGTCGTCGGTGGTGACCCCGACCACGTCGAGGTCGTGGGTGTCGCCGAGGACCAGCTCTTGAGACTCGGCTGCCTGGCGCATCGCCACGATGCCGTCGCGGAGCCGAGCAGCCCGCTCGAAGTCTCGACGAGCGGACGCTTCACGCATCTGGGACTCTAAGGACGTGAACATCGGCTCGATCTCACCGGAGAAGAACCTGAGGATCCCATCGAGGTGCTGTGCGTACTCCTCGGGGGTGACCGCACCGATGCAAGGACCCGAGCACCGCTCGATGTCGTAGAGGAGGCACGGCCGACCGGAGCGCTCGTGTCGAGCGAGCTTGGCGTCCGAGCACGTCCGGACCGGGAAGACCGGCAGCAGGAGATCGAGTGTCTGTCGGAGGGACCGCACGTGGCCAAACGGTCCGAAATAGCGGGTGCCGCGCCGCCTCGAGCCCCGGGTCACGAGGGGACGGGGCCACTCGGAGCTCATGGTCACCGCTAGCCACGGGTAGCTCTTGTCGTCCTTCAGACGGACGTTGTACCGGGGCTGGAACGACTGGACGAGGGAGTGCTCGAGGACCAGAGCCTCGACCTCGGTCGAGGTGACCACCCACTCGACCCGATCGGCGGCGGCGACCATCTGGGCGGTGCGGGGGTGCAGATTCCGTGGATCTTGGAAGTACGAGCTCAACCGCTGGCGCAGGGAGCGGGCCTTCCCGACGTAGAGGACCCTTCCTCGATCATCGAGGAACTGATAGCAGCCAGGCTTGTCCGGGATCGACTCTCGAGGCGGCCGCAGCGTCACCCTCCCATCGTGGCACTCTCCAGCGGCGCGCTCGGCGCCAGCGGACCCTAAGATGATCCACGCAGGCCCGGTGTCCTGCATTTCACAGAGTCTCGAAGGCCGACATACCCGCGGATGGGCGACCGGGCTGTCCCCGCCGGCTAACTCGAGACGATCCCCATGGGGGTTCATCATGATCAGAATCGAAACACCGATGCCGCAGGAGTATCGTGACGCCTCCCCCGAGGATCTCGATCGACGCATCGGCGCTGCCAAGGCGGAGCTGGGCGACCGGCTCCTCATCCTCGGCCACCACTATCAGATGGACGAGGTGATGAAGTGGGCTGACGCCCGGGGCGACTCGTTCGGCCTGTCGAGGATCGCCGCCGACCGCTCCGATGCCTCTCTGATCGTCTTCTGCGGCGTCCACTTCATGGCGGAGTCGGCAGACATCCTGACGGGGAACCACCAGCAGGTAGTCCTGCCTGACCTCAGCGCCGGCTGCTCGATGGCCGACATGGCCGACATCGATCAGGTCGAGGCTGCATGGGAGCAGCTGGCGCGCGTGACGGACGTCGATCGGATCCTGCCCATCACCTACATGAACTCCACCGCGGCTATCAAGGCGTTCGTGGGCCGGCACGGTGGAGCGGTGTGCACCTCATCGAACGCCAAGGCAGTCCTGCGCTGGGCGCTCGATCCGGATCAGGACGGTCGGAGCCGGGCCGACAAGATCCTGTTCTTCCCCGACCAGCATCTGGGTCGGAACACCGCCGTCGAGCTCGGCTACGCGCTCGATGAGATGTCCTTGTGGGATCCGGCGGTCACCCAGGGTGGGCTCTCCGATGCTCAGATCAAGGACTCCACATTCCTGCTCTGGAAGGGGCACTGCTCGGTCCACCAGCGCTTCACCACCTCTCAGATCGACGACTTCCGCTCCTCGAATCCCGAGGGCGTCGTGATCGTCCACCCCGAGTGCTCCCACGAGGTGGTTCTCGCCGCAGACGCCTCTGGTTCGACTGACGCCATCATCAAGTTCGTCCAGGCCACCCCTCCGGGGACCGCTATCGGGATCGGTACCGAGGTCCACCTCGTCAAGCGCCTGGCCGATGAGTATCCCGATCGGTCAATCGTCTCCCTGGACTCCGAGGTCTGCCCCTGCATCACGATGTCTCGGATCGATGCCCCTCATCTCGCCTGGGTGCTCGAGCAGGCTGTGGAAGGGCGGGTCCGCAACCAGATCTCGGTCGACGACGAGACGGCACGGTGGGCCCGGATCGCCCTCGAACGGATGCTCCAGATCACCTGAGCGCGCAGAGGTCGCTTGGCGGTCTCCAGCTCGAGACCAACGTCGAACCTGCCCGTGGGACAGCGGTGGTCTGACTCGGGACCATCGTGCGCCTGGCGTCCCTGTGGTGGTGGTGCACCACGATCATTCCCCACCAGGGGGTCCTAGCTACTCCGGCGGTCTGAGCACCGGCGCCAACACCTGGCCTGTGTAGCTATCGGGGACGGTTGCGACCTCTTCAGGTGTGCCGACGGCAACGATGAGCCCCCCACGGTGGCCGCCCTCAGGACCAAGGTCGATCAGCCAGTCGGAGGTCTTGATGACGTCGAGGTTGTGCTCGATGACCAGCACGGTGTTCCCCTGGTCAACGAGCCGCTGGAGGACGGAGAGCAGGCGGGCCACGTCCTCGAAGTGGAGGCCCGTCGTCGGTTCGTCGAGCACGTAGAGGGTGTGCCCGGTCGGTCGGCGGCTCAGCTCGGTGGAGAGCTTCACCCGTTGGGCCTCTCCGCCCGAGAGCTGCGGTGCGGGCTGTCCGAGTCGGACGTAGCCGAGGCCCACGTCCACGAGCGTCTGGAGGTGGCGCTTGATGGGCGGCTGGTGGTCGAAGAACTCAAGAGCCTCGGCGATCGGCATGTCGAGCACGTCAGCGATGCTCTTCCCCCGGAAGTGCACCTCGAGGGTCTCTCGGTTGTACCGGGCCCCACCGCACACCTCACACGGGACGTAGACGTCAGGGAGGAAGTGCATCTCGATCTTGAGCGTCCCGTCGCCGGCGCACGCCTCACATCGACCGCCCTTGACGTTGAACGAGAAGCGCCCAGGCTGATACCCGCGCACCTTGGCCTCCTGGGTCTGAGCGAAGAGCCTCCGAATGTTGTCGAAGACACCGGTGTAGGTCGCAGGGTTCGACCGGGGGGTCCGTCCGATCGGCTGCTGGTCGACGGCCACGACCTTGTCGATGTTCTCGCTCCCAGTGATCGTTCGGTGCGCCCCAGGGGTCGCCTTGGCCCGGTGGATGCTGTGCTGGAGGGACTTCAGCAGGATCTCGTTCACCAGGGTCGACTTCCCCGATCCCGAGACCCCGGTGACGGCCACCATCGTCCCGAGCGGGAAGGAGACGTCGAGGTCCTGCAGGTTGTGCTCGGTCGCACCCTTGACCACCAGCGACTTGCCCGAACCCTCTCGCCGTGACGCGGGAATCTCGATCCGCCGGGTGCCCGCCAGGTACTGGCCCGTGATCGATGCCTTGTTCTTGAGGAGTCCGCCCTTGCCCAAGACCGGTCCCGAGTGGACGATGTCCCCACCGTGCTCGCCTGCTCCGGGACCCACGTCGACCACGTGGTCGGCCGCCATGATCGTCTCTTCGTCGTGCTCGACCACGATGACGGTGTTGCCGATGTCCCGGAGGCGCTCGAGGGTCCCGATGAGACGCTTGTTGTCGCGCTGGTGGAGGCCGATCGAGGGCTCGTCCAGCACGTAGAGGACTCCCACCAGGCCACTGCCGATCTGGCTCGCCAGACGGATCCGCTGGGCCTCCCCGCCCGACAGCGTCGCTGCAGCCCGGCCCAGGCTCAGGTAGTCGAGTCCGACATCGAGCAGGAAGCGCATCCTCTCAAGGATCTCCTTGACCACCCGCTCGGCGATCATGCGCTCTCGCTCGGAGAGCTCCAAGGAGTCGAGGAAGGCCACCGCATCGCCGATCGAGAGCCCACAGACCTCAGCGATGCTCTTGTCCCCCACCGTCACCGCGAGGCTCTCGGGCTTGAGGCGCGCTCCGTGGCAGGTGGGGCACGGAACCTCTCGCATGTACTGCTCGATCTGCTCCCTCGACCAGTCGGAGTCCGCCTCGCCGTGTCGGCGCTGCAGCCACGGGATCACACCCTCGAACGGCGTCGAGTAGGAGCGGCTCCGGCCGAAGCGGTTCCGATAGCGGATGTCGACCTTCTTCGTGCCGGTGCCGTAGAGGACCAGCTTGCGATCCTTGACCTTCAGCGAGCGCCACGGTGAATCGGGGTCGAAGCCGCCCAGCTCCGCCACACCTCCCAGGAGGGCACCGAAGTACGGGCTCCGGGCGGTGGCCCACGGACCGATCGCCCCGTCCGCCAGGCTCAGGTCCTGATCAGTCACCACGAGCTCGGGATCCACCTCGAACCGGGTCCCGAGGCCCGCGCAGTGGGGGCAGGCGCCATAGGGCGAGTTGAACGAGAAGCTTCGAGGCACGGGCTCTTCGAAGCTCGTCCCACAGTGCGTGCACGCCAGGTGCTCGGAGAACGTCATGGCCTCATCGACATCGGCACCCTCGGCGTCGACGACCTGGACCTCGGCGATCCCACCCGCCAGCCCGAGGGCTTGCTCCATCGATTCGGTGAGTCGCTGGCGCATGCCCTCCTTGAGGATCAGGCGATCGACGATCACCTCGATGGTGTGCTGCTCGTAGCGGGCAAGGTTCAGCGACGCTCGGTCTGCGAGCTCGATGGTCTCGCCATCGACCCTGGCTCGAGCGAAGCCCTGTGAGGTGACCTCGTCGAGGAGGGCGAGGTACTCGCCCTTGCGTCCTCTGACGATCGGGGCGAGGACCAGGAACCGGGTGCCCTCCTCCAGGCCCAAGATCCGATCGACGATCTGCTGGGGCGTCTGACGAGCAACGAGTCGGCCGCAGGTCGGGCAGTGGGGGCGCCCCGCACGGGCGAACAGAAGCCGGAGGTAGTCATAGACCTCGGTGATCGTCCCCACCGTGGAGCGAGGGTTCCTCGAGGCTGACTTCTGGTCGATCGAGATCGCAGGCGAGAGGCCTTCGATGAAGTCGACGTCAGGTTTGTCCATCTGCCCCAGGAACTGCCGGGCGTAGGCGGAGAGGGACTCGACGTAGCGTCGCTGACCCTCTGCGTAGATGGTGTCGAAGGCCAGGGAGGACTTTCCCGAACCCGAGAGGCCGGTGAAGACGATCAGCTTCTCCCGGGGCAGATCGAGCGCCACGTCCTTGAGATTGTGCTCCCGCGCTCCTCTGATGATGATGCGCTCAGCCACGCCGGGAGGCTAGCGGAATCAGCTCGAGGGGCGGTCATCGCCGCCCGGGGGCTCGACGGGATCAGCGATCGTCTCGAGCAGGTCGTGGAGCTCATCGCGGATCATCGCCGCCTCCTCGAAACGAAGCTCGGATGCCGCCTCTTCCATCGCTGCGGTCAGCGACGCCGCCAGAGCGTGGGGATCCTCGGGAAGATTGCCGAGGTCCGTGCGAGAGGCCGGTGCCCTCGTGCGCTGCGGTCCCCGGCCCTTCACCCGGGCCTTGCCCCCCGAGCCGCGAAGCCTGCCGAGGATGTCCGTCACGGCCTTGGTCACCGAGATCGGGTCGATCCCATGCTGCTCGTTGTAGGCCTCCTGTGCCTGTCGCCGTCGCTGCGTGATCGACACGGCGTGCCTCATCGAGTCGGTGAGGGTGTCGGCATAGAGGATGACCCGACCACGGGCGTTGCGGGCCGCTCGGCCCATCGTCTGGATCAGGGCCGAGCGAGAGCGCAGGAACCCCTCCTTGTCGGCGTCGAGCATCACCACGAGGCTCACCTCCGGCAGGTCAAGGCCCTCTCGGAGGAGGTTGATCCCCACCAGGACGTCGAAGCGCCCCAGACGCAGGTCCCGGAGGATCTCGATCCGCTCGATGGTGTCGATGTCGGAGTGGAGGTACTCGACCCTCACCCCGGCATCCGCCAGGTACGCCGTGAGATCCTCGGCCATCTTCTTGGTCAGCGTCGTGATCAGCACCCTGCCGCCGAGCTCGACCTCCCGGGCGATCTCCTCCCTGAGGTCGTCGATCTGGCCCTTGGTGGGGCGTATCTCCACCAGGGGATCGAGCAGGCCAGTCGGCCGGATGATCTGCTCGGCGATCTGGTCCGAGATCTCGAGCTCGTAGGGACCCGGCGTGGCGCTGACGAAGATCGTCTGGGGCACAATCTCGGTGAACTCCTCGAAGGTCAGCGGCCGGTTGTCCTTGGCGGACGGGAGCCGGAACCCGTGCTCCACAAGGATGTCCTTGCGGGAGCGGTCTCCGGCGAACTGGCCCCGGATCTGCGGGATGGCGACGTGGCTCTCGTCCACGACCACCAGGAGGTCCCGGGGGAAGAAGTCGAGGAGGGTGTACGGGCGCTCACCCGCCGCGCGCCCGTCGAAGTGCCGACTGTAGTTCTCCACCCCGGCGCAGACCCCGGTCTCGGCCAGCATCTCAAGATCGTGCTCGGTCCGGGTCCGCAGCCGCTGGGCCTCGAGCAGCTTGCCGTCCCGCTCGAACTCGGCCAACCGCTCTCGGAGCTCGTCCTCGATCGAGACGACAGCTTGCCGCGTCGTCTCGTCGCCCGCCACGTAGTGGGTGGCGGCGAAGACGATCGTCTCATCGAGGACCTGATCCACGTCGCCGGTCAGGGGGTCGAACGTGGTGATCCTCTCGACCACGTCCCCGAAGAGCTCGATCCGTAGCGCCTCTTGCTCGTAGGCCGGATGGAGCTCGACCGTGTCCCCCCGGGACCGGAACGTCCCTCGGACCAGGGTCATGTCGTTGCGGGAGTACTGGAGGTCCACGAGCCGACGGAGCAGGTCGCGCTGATCGATCTCGTCGCCCACCCGAACCGAGAGCACCCGGGACTGGTACTCGATCGGTGAACCCAGCCCGTAGATGCACGAGACCGAGGCCACGACGACGACGTCACGACGGGTCAGCAGGGACGAGGTTGCGGAGTGACGGAGACGGTCGATCTCATCGTTGATCGATGAGTCCTTCTCGATGAAGGTGTCCGTCCGGGCGATGTACGCCTCGGGCTGGTAGTAGTCGTAGTACGACACGAAGAACTCGACCCGGTTGTTGGGGAGGAGGTCTTTGAGCTCCGAGGCCAACTGTGCCGCCAGGGACTTGTTGGGCTCGATGATGAGGGTGGGCCGCTGCACCGCCTCGATGGTCCAGGCGATCGTCGCCGTCTTCCCGCTTCCGGTGATCCCCTCCAGCGTCTGGAAGCGCAGCCCGTCCTTGACGCCTTGGCCCAAGATGGCGATGGCCTCTGGCTGATCCCCGGCCGGGCGAAACGGCGAGATGACCTCGAAGGGATGCTCCTCAGGCAAGAGTCTCGGCGTCCTGCCCCAGCTGCGCCCAGAGGGCATCGGCCTGCGCCTCGAGCATGACGAGGTCCCCGTCGTTCAAGATCACGTAGTCCGCTATCTCACGGCGCTCCTCACGCGTCATCTGGGCGGCGATCCGAGCGGTGGCATCGGCCTCGCTGAAGCTCCGGTGCCGCACCAGGCGATCGACAGCCACCTCGACCGGGCAGTCGACCACCACGATGCGGTGGAGATCGAGGGCGTTGTGGTGGTCCATCGTCAAGAGGGGGATGGCGAAGAGGCAGATGCCCGTCTCGCCACGGATGGCCTCTCGCCGGCCGGCGAGCTCGGCGCGGATCGCAGGGTGGACGATCGCGTTCAGCGCCTCAAGCTGGGCGGGGTCACCGAACGCCAGATCCGCCACCTTCTGGCGGTCGAGCGATCCGTCGTCACCGAGGATGATCGCTCCGAAGTGATCGACCATGGCTTCGAGGGTCGGTGACCCTGCCGCCACCACCTCTCGGGCAATGAGATCGGCATCGACCAGGTGCGCTCCTCGCTCCACGTAGAGGTCAGCCAGCGCCGACTTCCCCGCTCCGATCCCACCTGTCAGCCCTACTGCGAGCACCCCGACTCCCCTCTAGTAACTCAAGCGTCTGTGGCCACCGTAATGAATCGAACGAAGCAGCCGCGCGGGCTCAGGTGGCGGACCACCCGTCCCTCGACGATGGTGCTCAGCCCTTTAGTGCCGTCAGGAGGCGGAACGCCTCGGTGGCGGTCCTCTCCCAGGTGAGGGTCGACGCGTAGTCGAGCGCCTGGGCAGCCATCGTGCCCCGCAGATCGATGTCCTCGAGGAGGCGGACGATCTCGTCGGCGAGGGACTCGCCCTCGGGCACGAGGATCCCGGTCACGTCGCGGCGAACGGAGTCTCGGTGCCCGGCGATGTCGGTGGCCACCGCCGGGGTCCCGCAGGCAGCGGCCTCGGTGAGGGTCATCCCCCACCCCTCTCGCAGCGAGCTGGAGGTCACGACCCACGCCCGCCGATAGGCGGCCACCTGCTCGGCGTCGCTCACCCTGCCCGGCAGCGAGAGCCACGACTCCGCTCCCAGGGCCACCCGAAGGTCCTCGAGGGCACCGCGCTCGTAGCCCTCGCCGATGATCTCGGCCGTCAGCGCCGGAACCCTCTTCTTGGCGGCTACGAGCTCACGGATCAGGATGTCGTAGCGCTTCACGGGAACGAGCCTGCCGAGAGCGACGACATGGGGGTTCTCGGCCTTCTCCCCGCCAGGGGTGAACCTCGGCTCGATCCCCGGCGGGACGACATGGACGCGCTCGGGATGCATCCCCAGCTGCTGGATGATCTCGGACCTCGAGGACTCCGACAGGGTCATGATGGTCGTCCGCCGATAGAGCGGAGGGGCCAGCGTGCTCTCGAGCGCGTTGCCGAACCGTGCCAGGCCTCGTGAGAGCACCATGTCCCACATCTCGGCGTGAACGTGGTGGAGGAAGACCAGCCTCGGCTCACGGTGCCACAGCGGCGAGAAGAAGGGCATGCCGTTCCAGATCTCGACGAGAGCGTCGTCGCCGTGCCGTCGAGACCGGAACCCTTCCATCATCACCTGGGGGAAGACCCCGTAGCGACCACCTCGGCGCACCGCACGGTACCCGTCCCGTTCGACGCTCTCAGGAGCACCAGGGACCATCGAGGTCCGCATCGTCACCCCGAGGCCCGCCGCTGCCCACTGTGAGGCGATCCGGTGTGCGTGGAGCTCTGAGCCGCCGGCCTCAGGGTCGTCGATGTCCCGCCAGGCCACCATCGTGATGGTTCGGACGCCTGAGGCATTGATGAGTGAGCTCAGCTCGCCCGTGTAGTCGTCGCGCGACGAACCGCCTTCGATCGACATTTCCTGGCCGCTTCCTCTCGGGAACAATGGTACTGCGCCTTCCAACCCTACTCAGTGTCAGCCGGAACCAAGGAGGTTGGAAAGCCATGCGTCCGGATGTGCGCGATTCCGAAGCCGACCGCGGTCGCCACAACCAGTCCGATCTGGACATAGAGATCGTTCATCGCCGTGGCGCGTGGCATGCCGTGCGCCACATCGATCCCGAACGCTGCGACCCCAGCTCCCAGGCCCAGGAGCACGACGATCCATCGCTGCCCGTGGGCGAGGAGGTACAGCGACAGGATCACGGTCACGCTGAAGGCCGTCATGGCGAACGCCAAAGGGGCGAACGCGCTCTGCGCCCCGAGGTAGCGGGCCCCGAACACCAGGCGGATGATGGGTGCGGGGAAGAACACGGCTGCCGCCAAGAGGATGACGGCGGGGACTGCGAGCATCGCGAAGGTGGCGGCCAGCTGCCGCAGCGCGTGAGTCCCCTCGTGGAAGCTGATCGCCGCTTCGGGGAGGAGGTAGCTGCCGAGGACGATGGCGGCGAACACCAGCCCCTTGCAGACCACCGAGACGGCTGCGTAGGCGCCCGCGTCACCCGGGTTCAGGCGCCCGAGGAGGATCACGTCGA